>CALFUO010000081.1 GCA_937929895.1 uncultured Aquimarina sp. | reverse complement strand
TAGATTCTAACAGTGTAATCTTAGGATCGTAAAAAACATTATCGATGGCATGATGTTTATATTCATTGCCTTTACAAGACCGTTTTAAGACGGTCTTTTGGTTGTTTAGCGCCACATTGTATCCATCATTAATCAAGAAATTATGAAAAACATAAGCGTTCGGTTTTGTATTAAAATCTCCAACTAAAGCCAATGGAGTTTGGCTATTAGCTTTTACAAATTCTAACACTTTCGCAATCTCTATCGAAGGGTCTAAATTATGTCTTCGAGCATGATAATTCAGTACCGATAACTTTTTGTTATTGATATAGAAATCCAATAAAAAAGGCTCTCTATATACGACAGTATCCAACTGTACTAAATGACCTCTATCTTTAATTTTGATGTACTTCTTTTTCCATAGAAAAGCGTAGCGCTCGTTCATGTATTTTGGGCTATCCGTTTTTTCACTTACGGCATAATCCCAACTAGCACCTGTACGATTGAGTTGATCCCAAAGACGAGCAACCGCCTGTGGCCCTCCATACCCTCCAACAACTTCTTGAATAGCTACTATATCTGCCTCTTTAACAATATCTGCGATTTCTTCGATTTCTTTTGCATCCTTTGTTTTACCAAAGTCTTGAATATTCCAAGAAATCATGCTAATTGAAGTCTTTTGTCCAAAAATTGTGACACTATAAAGTGCTATTAAATAGATTATTCGTCTCATTTCTTGATGTTTAAACCACAAAAATATACTACTTCTAGCCTATTTATGTTACGGGAAACCTCAATTCATTTTTATTGAATTATCAAACAAAACCTTCATTATCGTGAAAACACCAACTGTAATAAAAGTTAGATTATCCTGCGAGGTCTTAGAAACCTCGTAGGTATATTCTCTATCATAGACCTACAAGGTTTTGGAAACCTTGTAGGAAAGACTTTCAAAAAAAGACCCACAGGTTTTGAAATCTGTGGGGTCTAAAATATCTTTGATTTAGTTTCCTACACTAATTCCTTAACCGCTTCTAAAGCAGCATCTATTCCGGCAGGATTTTTCCCTCCAGCAGTTGCGAAGAAAGCTTGTCCACCACCTCCTCCTTGGATATGTTTTCCTAATTCGCGAACTACTTTACCTGCATTTAGCTCTTTAGTTGCTACTAATTCTTTAGAAATATAACAGCTTAATAAAGCTTTACCATTTGCTTCACTTCCCAATAGGATGAAAGCATTTTCCTTTCCGTTTCCTAGTTCAAAACACAGATCTTTGATACCTGCAGCATCTAAATCTACTTTTTGACTTAGTAAGTCTACACCATTTACAGATTCAAAGCTAGAAGCCAATTGTCCTTTTAGTTGACCTGCTTTTTCTTTTAGTAATTGCTCTACTTGCTTCTTAAGCGCTGCATTCTCTTCTTGTAAATTAGCAATCGCTTTTACAGGTTCTTTCGCATTCTTTAAAGACGCTTTAATTTGATCTAAAGTATTTACTTGATCCGCGAAATAGGCTTTCGCAGCATCACTAGTAATCGCCTCGATGCGACGAATACCCGCAGCTACAGCACCTTCACTTACTACTTTAAAATTCCAAATAGCCGCTGTACTAGGTACGTGGATACCTCCACATAATTCCATTGAACTCCCAAAACGGATAGAACGCACACTATCTCCATATTTCTCACCGAATAAAGCAATCGCTCCTTCTGCAATGGCATTATCGTAAGTATTATTTCTGTTCTCCTCTAAAGGATGATTTTCTGTAATACGCGCATTTACGAAAGCTTCGATTTGCTCAATTTCTTCTGCAGTTACTTTAGCGAAATGAGAAAAGTCAAAACGTAAGCTTTTCGGTTGTACTAACGAACCTTTTTGCTCTACATGCGTTCCTAACACATGTCTTAATGCTTGGTGCAATAAGTGGGTTGCCGTATGGTTACTTGCCGATTGCTCTTGTAAATCTGTATTTACGACTGCCTCGAAACTCGCTTCTAAATTCGAAGGTAATTTCTTCGCAAAGTGAATGATCAAGTTGTTTTCTTTCTTTGTATTAAAAACAGTGATTTCCTCATTGGCTGATTTTAATACTCCTTTATCTCCTACTTGTCCCCCTCCTTCTGGATAGAAAGGAGTTTGGTTCAATACAATTTGATAGTGTTCTCCTTCCTTCTTACTCTCTACTTTACGGTAACGTGTGATTTGAACCTCAGCAGTAGTATTGTCATACCCAATAAAGTTTTCTTCAGCATTAGCAATCAAAGTTTGCCAATCACCAGCAGTCACTTTTGCGGCAGCACGAGAACGCTCTTTTTGTTTCTGTAACTCTGCTTCGAATCCAGCTTCATCTAAATCATACCCTTTTTCACTACAGATTAAGGCTGTTAAATCAATTGGGAAACCGAAAGTATCGTATAATTCGAAAGCCTTATCACCAGCAACTGTTTTACCCGTTGTATTTGCAATTACTTCATCTAACAATAATAATCCTTGATCCAAGGTCTTTAAGAACGATTGCTCTTCTTCACGTATCACATTCGTAATTAAACCTTCTTGCGATTTTAACTCTGGGAATGCTTCTCCTAATTGCTTCGCAAGCGTAGCTACTAATTTATAGATGAAGGGCTCTTTAGTATCTAAAAACGTGAATCCATAACGAATCGCACGACGTAAAATACGACGGATTACATATCCCGCTCCATTGTTACTTGGTAATTGACCATCAGCAATAGAGAAAGATACCGCACGAACGTGATCCGCAATTACACGAATCGCTACACTTACTTTATCTTCTTCTGGCGTAGTGGTCTTATCGTATTTAGATCCTGTAATTTCCTGGATCTTATCCATTAATGGAGAAAAAGCATCTGTATCATAATTCGATTGCTCTCCCTGTAATACCATACACAAACGTTCGAATCCCATTCCGGTATCTACGTGTTGTGCTGGTAATTTTTCTAAAGAACCATCTGCCTTACGGTTAAATTGCATGAATACTAAATTCCAAATCTCCACTACCTGTGGGTGGTCCATATTCACTAACTCCTTACCATCAACTTTTGCTTTTTCTTCTGCAGAACGGATATCTACATGGATTTCCGAACAAGGCCCACAAGGTCCTTGATCCCCCATTTCCCAGAAGTTATCTTTTTTATTTCCCATTAGAATACGATCTTCAGGAATAAATGCCTTCCAAAAATCGTATGCTTCTTGGTCTAATGCTAAACCATCGTCATCAGCACCTTCAAAAACCGTAACGTATAAAATGTCTTTGTCGATCTTATACACTTCGGTTAATAACTCCCACGCCCAAGCGATTGCTTCTTTTTTAAAGTAATCTCCGAAACTCCAATTTCCTAACATTTCGAACATAGTATGGTGATAGGTATCCATCCCCACTTCTTCTAAATCGTTATGCTTTCCACTTACACGTAAACACTTTTGTGTATCAGCAATACGGTTATTTTTCGGAGTACCATTTCCTAAGAAAAATTCTTTAAACTGATTCATCCCAGCATTAGTAAACATTAACGTAGGATCGTTTTTGATTACCATCGGTGCCGAAGCTACAATCTCGTGTTGCTTTTCTTCAAAAAATGCTAAAAACTGCTTGCGGATTTCCTGTGAAGTCATGTGTGCGATTTATAATCTATATTTCTCCCTAACTAAGGGGCTTTTGAACAATTTAGTATATTTGGCAATTCTCTTAGAAAGTGCAACAGCGTCGATGCGTTATCGTATTTTCTAAGATCGGCTAATTGCCTAAAACACGAGCAAAAATACTACAAATTAGCATATGTCAAAGGTTAAATACTACTACGATAGCGAAACCCTTTCTTATCGAAAAATCGAAAAGAAAAAAAGGCACAAATTCGGTATTGCCATATTGGTAGCTCTTGGTATTGTATTGGGGTCTTTTTTACTGTTCTTCGCCTATTTAAGTATACCTTCTATAGAAGCCCCTAAAGAGAAAAGACTACGCCGTGAGTTAGAAAATATGGAAATGGCGTACAAGCAAATGGACAATAAAATGGATCGTGTGCAAACCGTTTTAAACGAAATTGCAGAACGCGACAATAATATTTATCGTTTGTATTTCGAAACTTCACCTATTTCTGATGAAGAACGAAAAGCTGGTTTTGTCGGAGTAAATCGATTTAATCAATTCGATGGCTACGAAAATTCGGAACTGATTAAAGAAAGTTTTGAAAAAGTCGAACAAATTGAAAAGCAATTAGCAATTCAGGCATCTTCTTTGGACGAAATTGTAGGGCTTGCCAAAGAAAAAGAAAAACTACTAGCTTCGATCCCTGCGATTCAACCTGTAAACAACGAAGATCTAACACGTATGGCCTCTGGATTTGGATGGCGTAGTGACCCCTTCACTAAAGTTCGTAAAATGCATAAGGGTATGGACTTTACCGCTCCTCGCGGAACACCAGTATATGCTTCTGGTGATGGGAAAGTAGTACGTGCTGATAACCGCTCTTCGGGTTACGGTCGCCACATTCGCATTGATCATGGTTATGGGTACAAAACCCTTTATGCACACCTATATAAATATAACGTGCGTAGAGGGCAAAAAGTAAAACGTGGAGATGTTATCGGTTTTGTAGGAAGTACAGGACGCTCACAAGCACCTCACTTACACTACGAAGTACACAAGGACGGAAATCGAATTAACCCAATCAATTTTTACTACGGAAATCTGTCTGCAGAAGAATTTGCTATCTTATTGGCTAAATCGAAGGAAGCAAACCAATCTCTTGACTAATGTCTGTACTGGATAAATTACCTGAAAAGTTATACTACGGAATCCGAGAAGTTTCTGAAGCTTTCGATGTCAATGCATCGCTACTTCGTTTTTGGGAAAAAGAATTTTCGAGTATAAAACCGAAGAAACATGGTAATGGTCAGCGATATTATACCAAAGATGATATCCTTGCTATAGAAATCGTTTTTCATCTCGTAAAAGAACGCGGTTACACTATCGATGGGGCTAAATCACACCTAAAAACCTATAAAAATCAGAAACCTGAACATTTTGATTTAATTCGTAAATTGAGCAATATCAAGGAGGAACTTATCAAACTGAAAAACAGCATGTAACTCTCTAAATTACAACACAAATCTTAACTCTTTTATTATGAAATTTTTACGCATCATTGCTTTATTCGGCTTAGCATTATCGATGAACTCGTGTAATATGTACAACAAAATGGTAACGCTAAACGAAGATACAGCTGAAGCATGGGGAAATGTGCAAACCGCTTATCAACGTCGTACTGACTTAATCGGAAACTTAGTAAAAACAGTAAAAGGTGCTGCTGACTACGAAAAAAGTGCTTTAGTAGAAGTAATTAATGCTCGTGCAAAAGCTACTTCAGTAAATATCGATCCTTCGAATATCACGCCAGAGCAATTAAAGAAATTTAACGAAGTACAAGGTGGGTTATCTGGTGCTTTAAAAAGCTTATTAGTGACGGTAGAACGTTATCCTGATCTAAAAGCGAATCAAAACTTCTTGAAACTTCAAGATGAATTGACAAGTACTGAAAACCAGATTTTAACGGCTCGTACAAGATTCAACGAAAAGATAAAGCCTTATAACAATTACGTAAAGTCATTTCCTAATAACTTTATTGCTGGATGGTTCGACTTCGATCCAAAACCATACTTCGACGCAGAAGCTGGGGCTGAAAAACCAGTGGAAGTGGAATTTGATTTCAAGTAAAATAGATATGAGAATTGAGATGTTAGATATGAGATTAATTTCTAACATACCATCATAAATTTCACTTTAGTGATAAACAAATCTAGTAGAGAAGCGATCTAATATCTCAATTCTAAAATCTAATGCAACTATGACAGTAGAATCATTCCTTACTCCTGAAGAAGAATTACAGGTAGTCGATGCTATTCGCATAGCAGAAAAAATGACTTCCGGTGAAATTCGTGTGCATTTGGAAGCTTACGAGAATCCACAACAGGTTTTCGAACGTACGAAAGAGGTTTTTCATTTCTTAAAAATGGATCAGACTGCTGCACACAATGGAGTTATCATTTACGTAGCTGTCAACTTGAAACAATTTGTGATTTGGGGAGATCAAGGAATTCACAATAAAGTGGGCGATGCATTTTGGCAAAGTACTCGTGATGCTATTGTAACCCAATTCAAAAAAGGCTGTTTTGCTGATGGCTTAGCTGATGGGATCCAAGAAATCGGTCGTGTCTTACAAGAATACTTCCCTTGGCAAAAAGACGATACTAACGAATTACCAGACGAAATCTCTAAAGGATAATGGCGAAATTAATGTTTAAAATTCCCTTCTTAGGATTACTGATTGCTTTTGTACTTAATGCTCAAGCGCAATTCAACATTCCACCAAAACCTTCGAGAGTTACAGAACAAGTTGCCGTTTATGACTATGCAGATGTTTTAAGTCAATCGGAAGAAAATGCATTAGACAACAAATTGATTCGTTATGCCGATACCACAAGCACTCAAATTGTAATCGCAACAATAGAGAGTTTGAAGGGTGAAGATATTGGGATTTTAACACCTAGATGGGCACACAAATGGGGAATTGGTGATGCAGAAAAGGATAATGGAGTTTTTATTTTACTTTCTAAACAAGATCGTAAAATTTGGATCTCTCCAGGATATGGTGTAGAACAATACATTACTGCAGGGCAAGCAGGTATGATCGTTCGTAATATTATCATCCCAGAATTCAAAAAAGAAAGTTACTATATGGGACTTCAAAAAGGTACTTCGGCAATTATACAAATGTTGAATGGAACTTTTAAGGGAGTACCTCAACGTAATAAAATACAGGGTGAAGGCGATGGATTTCCTGTCATTCTTATTTTTATTTTGGTGATCATACTATTCTATATTATTTCTCGTAGGAACAACAAAAACAACGACAACAACGATCGAAATAACCGCGGTGGAAACCGACGAGGATTAAGCCCCTGGGACGTAATTATCTTGAGCAACTCTGGCCGTGGTGGCTATAGCGGAGGTGGTTTCGGAGGCTCTAGCGGAGGTGGCTTCGGTGGGGGTTTTGGCGGTGGCTTCGGTGGCGGTGGCTTCTCTGGTGGAGGTGCCGGTGGTAGTTGGTGATTTTGTTCTAATTAAAGACTCAAAAAACAAGAAACAAGATTGAAACTAATATCGATAGTGCCCAATAATTTTATAATCAAAAAGACAGTCTTCTAAGACCTGACCTGCTCCGATATTATGTACAATTAAATTACGCTCATTATCTTTTGATTTTTTATCGACTACAATACCAATATGAGTGGTTACACCTCCTAAATTCCAGCAAACGATATCACCAGGAAGATAATCGGAAGATTCAGAAGAAATTATTTCATTTGCTCCTTTTCTCCTAAAAAAAGTCATCAAATTAGGCACTCTTCTGTGATCAATATTTTTATCTGTTGTTTTTAAACCCCAAATTTTAGGATAAACACTAAAATTCTGTTTCATGTCCTCGTGGACTTCTTTCTGAAGATCAATACCTAATTTTCTATATGCTCGAATCACAACATCGGTACACACTCCCCTATCACTCGGAACATCTCCTTTAGGATAATCAATAGAAAAATAGCTTGGGTCGTATACTACTTTATCTTTAGTTAATTCTAGAGCACAAGTTGCTAGCTTTAGACATGTTTGTTCACTTTTTTGAGCGAAACCTATATTCCCGATAAGAAGCAGTGGTAGTAACCAACTTATTTTTTTCATACGAACCATGTTTTTAAAACTACTAATATCAAAGTATATTGTGTAAAACATAATGTGACACTAGCATCCGAAACTTTAGAATATAGACCGTTTCACTGAAAGAAAAGAGAAAATAGACTTATATATATCAATACATTGGACGTTTTCGCCTAAGACTTTTTCAATCCATCTTAGAAAATATATTTTCTAAAATTTTTAGCTTAAAAAATTCGCAAGACACTCTAAATAAAATATTTAATATTAATTGTCATTTTTAAAACTTAAAACTTTCGGATACTTGTGATAAAGTGCATTCTCTAAAAACAAATACCACAAACGGATAGATCCTTACTTATAACTGTTAACACTAGGAATGTATGACAGGTGATCAGCAATACGTTTCGGATTGATACTAATATAAATATTTTGCTTTTATCTTTTTTGTTGAAAATACTAAATTTTATATTTGGTGACTTGGAAATAAACACAGAGCCTTCAGTAAGCCTGAATCGCCCTATGTTTTTTTACACATTGTTACCTGCTGTTATTTTTCCTTTTCATTGTTTTCATAATGCTATAATTACAATTCCTGTTTTCGAAATACTCAATTTTATATTCAGACAGAAGTTGAACAATTATTTCTTCTGTTTCATAATCATTAAGACCGATTTTTTCACCTAGGTCTGTTTCATTCAATTTTCCATTATTCTCAATTAAAGCTTTTAAATATCTGTCTTTATTTTCCATAAGTGTTTTGTTTTTTTACTACTATCATCATATGCGGGCTAAAAGGCAAAAGATAACTGTCGTTTTCAGTAATTTTGATAAGTTCTAATAATGTTTCTCTCTTTTTGTTGTTCAGCATATTTGCAAAGTATTCTTTGTCCAACCAAGCCATTCCTTCAACGGCATAAGTACTAACGTAAGTCAATTCTTGATTTATAAACTCATCTTTTAGTTGTTCAGGTTTATGATAATACGCTTCTGCTAAAAGCCAAGGGAAGTCATCTGGTGGATTATGTATTCCTGTTGTTAATTCCTCTTTACACATTTTAAAAAATGAATTTTTATGAATAAGCCCATTTAAAAGACCTACCAAAGTTGATGCAGTGTAGTTAATAGCAAAAGCCAATATAATTCCGTCATTTTTTAGAACTCGTTTAGCTTCACTAATGGTTAAATCTCTGTCTTCTTTTTTTGAAGATGATACAGAGGGCCATGTAAAATTATTAAGTCAGCAAAGTTATTTGGAAATTCTAATTTTCGAGATTCACCTAATTGAATTGAAAATTTGTTTTTTAATTTATTTGCCCTGTTTTTAGCTATTTCTATATGTTTAGAAACAGGTTCTACTAAATGAACCTGATGTCCTTTTTTGGCAAGCCATTCTGAATATTTTCCCGTACCACCTCCAATATCGATTATTTTTGAAGTTGACGATGAAATATATTTTTCTATGAGTGATTTAACCCTTTCAAATTCAAATATCCCCATTCCCTTATCAAGTCTAGTTTCTTCTGATGCTTTATTGTAGAATAGTTCTATGTTTCTACTGATTAATTGTCTATGATTCATTTCTAATTATTGTATTATCATCACATATTGAAAATGTGTAGAGAATTACAAAGTGATACAATCGATTTCTAATCAATTGATTTATTTAAAATTTGATAAAATAATTTGATGTGATTATCTGTGCATTAAAAATCAAAGAGATTTATATGCATTAATTACTCATTTTTATGAGTTTGTCTTTTGAGAAAGACTCAGATAATATGTTTAATTAGTATAACAGACTTCAAAAATAGAAATTCTGAATTAATTCTTCTGGTTTCGTTGGTTTTAATTGCAGGTAACAAGCAAATCAATCTTCCGCATTTGGAAATATTTATCATTTCTTTTTCAGTAGTTTTAGTAGCCTCTTTAGATTCTCAAGAAGCCATATCTACTATCGCTTGGTATCGGCACTGTGGACTCCTCAATTGAAAAAACCTAGTTGTTTTTTCATCCATGTATCAACAACTTATTATACTACTTTTAAAAGATGGTCTTTAGTAATTCCTTCTAGCTAATTGATAACTAATGATCTTTTTATTTGAATTTAATTCATTCTAAGGAAATAAATATAAAAATCTTCTTCTTGGACTGTCTTAAAGGTTCGAAATCCAAAGTGCTCGTAAATACGCTTATTGGCCTCTGTTGTGGTTTCTATAATTACAGGAAAAGTATTTTCACTATAATGTGCAATAAGCTGTTTTATCAAACGCATACCCATTCCTCTTCCATTCACTTCACTTTTAGCCCCCATGATCACAGGATGAATGTAACGCTCTTTGATATGATACTTTTTCAAAGAGGACTGTCTTTTCATGATAATCATAGCATTCTTTAAGCCCGTGCATCGAAAAGCGATTTTTAAATACCATTTCAACTTCCAGAAATCGAATCTACTTGCATCTGAAAACTTGGTAAGTATACATGCTGTATTTGTATCAGAAATCAATACTTCTCCTGATCTTAAGCAATCTTCAACTAAGAATTCCATTAGAATACGAATACGTTCACTTCTTCTTTCGTCATTAATCACCGCCTCATTGATCAAATTATCTTCCTTGATCGGTAAAAAAGCTGAATGAAGGATATCTACAGCAATGTCTTTTTGAGTAAGGGTAGCTTTTTGCATGCTCTAAGTTTGAGCTCAAAAATAAAGAATTAATCAAGTTTTAGGCTATATGCAGTAGGCTTTAAGCATAAAAACACATACTTACTGTATCTATATGCCTTATTTAATAGAACTTATGGCTTAACGCTATTAATACTGATATTGAGAACGAAACTTTAGTGGAGTTGTATTATGATACGTTTTGAAACATTTAATAAAGTAATTCGCATCGTTAAAACCTGTAGCAACCGCAATATCTGCAATAGATTGATTGGTGTTTAAAAGTAATTTTTTGGCTTCTTTTAAACGAATTTGCATAATGTACTGCGTTGGTGAAACTCCAACTGCTTTTCGGAAAACGCGTTGAAAATTTCGAGTACTCATACAGGCTATATCCGATAAAGTATCTAAATATAATTTGTTTTGGTAAGTATTTTCTAGATAATCTAAAACTTTACTAATACGGATTAAAGACTGGGCTTCGATAGCATCTAAAGATGAATAATATCGGGAAAGTAATACGATAATTTCTTGTAGCTTATTCTTTAGTAAAATTCGATAACCATCACGTTCGCGCTCTTGTTCTCTCATCATAATATTTAAAGCGTACTCTAAATCCGAAAGTCTTCTGCGATCCAGATGCAGTCTATTTTTAAAATGATGCTCTGCACGATAACGAGATTCTAATAAAAATAAGGCTCTAAATCCTTCTAATTGGGTAATTTCTTTCGAAATAAATCCTTTTTTGTGTTTAGTCGAAAACATCACATTGATGATTTCTAACTCTGAAGCATTCTTAAAAAAATGCTTCTGATTTCCTTGTAGTACAAAAATATCTCCTGCAGAGACTTCGTATTCTTGTTCTTCGATTACTTGCACCCCTTTTCCTTTAACAATAAAAGCTAATTCGATAAAGTCATGCGTATGCTCTATTTCTGTTAAATCATATTCATGCGTAATCTCAGCATTTCTATTCACACGTACAATGTGTAATGGAAACGTTGGGTCTTTAAAATAATGTTCTCCGAGCGCTTTGATTGTCATTCTATTCGGGCTTTAAGCTCTAAACTTAGACTATAAGCTACAGGCATAATACCTATAGCTTAAAGCCTATATCTAAATTAGATATACATATTAATAAGTGCTTCGTACCACTCTTGTTTACCACTGATTTGTGTTGGTTCTCCTAATTCTGAAGCTGCTGTATATAAATCTTCTAAAGTAAGCTTACCTTCTGTAAATGCTTTTCCTTTTCCTTCGTCAAAAGAAGCATAACGAGTTGCTTTCTTTTCACTATAAGGACTTTCTGTTAAAATCTTATCAGCAATTAACAATGCTCTTGCAAACACATCCATTCCTGCAATGTGACCGATAAAGATATCTTCTAAATCTGTAGAGTTTCTTCTTGCTTTAGCATCGAAGTTTACTCCTCCGCCCTGAAGGCCTCCATTTTCTAAAATCACCATCATAGCCTTAGTGATCTCTAAGATATCACATGGGAATTCGTCCGTATCCCAACCATTTTGGTAATCTCCACGATTAGCATCGATACTACCTAACATACCTGCATCACCTGCTATCTGTAATTCGTGCTCGAAAGTATGTTGTGCTAAAGTCGCATGGTTGACCTCTATATTCAATTTGAAGTCTTTATCTAAACCATAATGACGTAAGAAACCTACTACAGTTTCCGAATCTACATCATACTGGTGCTTAGATGGCTCCATTGGTTTTGGCTCGATTAAGAAATTTCCTGTGAAACCATTCTTACGGCCATAGTCTCTTGCCATTGTTAACATTTTTGCTAGATTGTCTTTCTCTAACTTCATGTTTGTATTTAACAAAGACATATAACCTTCTCTACCCCCCCAAAATACGTAGTTTTCACCACCTAAAGCGATTGTAGCATCGATTGCATTTTTAATTTGAACACCTGCGTTAGCTACTACCGTAAAATCTGGGTTTGTAGCCGCACCATTCATATATCTTGGATTCGAAAATACATTAGCCGTACCCCAAAGTAATTTCTTACCTGTTTCCTTTTGTTTTTCTTGTAACAAAGGAAGGATTTGGCTCATACGCTTTTCGATCTCGAAAACACTACCATCACCTACTACATCTGTATCATGAAAACAATAAAATGGAGTCCCCAATTTTGTAAAAAATTCGAAAGCAGCATCCATTTTCGATTTTGCAATATCCATAGGGTCATTACTCGTAACCCAAGGAAATTGCTTAGTTCCTGGCCCGAAAGGATCATTTCCTTCTCCGCAGAAAGTATGCCAGTAAGCTACTGCAAAACGGAAGTGCTCTTCCATTGTTTTACCTGCTACTACACGCTTAGGTTCGTAATAACGAAACGCTAATGGGTTTTTTGAATCTACTCCTTCAAACTGTATAGGATCAATTCCTTTAAAAAATGTACTCATAACTCGTTTGTAATCTGTTTAATCTAAAGTTGCTATTGTTCTAATTGATAAAACCTAGACAAATACCTATTCTTGATATAGACTTCGGCTTTGTTAAGTCTTCGCCTAATACGATCCTAACAATAATTTCGCATATATGTCATTTATTTTCCACTATTATTGCGTACAAAAAGTAACCGTAGTTAAGGCTATTCTTGATTTTTTCGCCTTGGACTAGCAAAAAATAATTCAGTCTATTTATACGAAATTATTATCAAAAAAAATCGTATAAGCTACTGTATCTCACTAAAATTAGCCACCCAATTTTGGTAAGCTTCTACATATGGTTTTTGTTCTTCGCTTGTCATAATCACAGTCTTTAACTTGGTTAGACCTGAAAAAGTCTCCTCTGTAGTATTATACAATTTGGCACCTAAAGCGGCACCTCTTGCTGCTCCACTTGCACCATCTGTATTATAAAATTCTATAGTTGCCCCTGTTACGCCTGCAAGTGTGTTTGTGAAAATCGCACTTAAGAATAAATTTGCATTCCCAACTCGAATCACTTTGATATCGTTCTTTTCCATAAGTTTCATACCATAGGCAAAAGAAAAAGCAATACCTTCTTGTACTGACCTTAACATATGAGATCTATTATGTTGGTTAAAGTCTAACAACTTAAAACCTGCCCCTGTTTTTTGACTTTCTAACATGCGCTCTGTTCCATTTCCGAACGGATAGAACAATAACTCGTTAGATCCGATCTCTGCAGTACTTGCTTCTTCATTCATTTCAACATAAGAAAGTTCTGAAGCCACTGTTCTCTTGATCCACGCATTGGCAATACCTGTTGCATTGATACATAACAGTTTCCCTAGTCTTCTTTCTTTTGAAGTATGATTTACATGTACGAAAGTGTTGACTCTAGATTTTTCATCTGGATCTACAAGGTCCGAAACCCCATATACTACTCCCGAAGTTCCTGCTGTTGCAGCAAATTCCCCTGGATGCAACACATTTAAAGAAAATGCATTGTTCGGTTGGTCTCCGGCTCTATACGTCACAGGAGTATTTTCTAATAATCCAAATTCTGTAGCTACTTCTACAGTAACTTCTCCTTGATTATCAAAAGTAGGTACGATATCAGCAATTAAATCTTCACTGATTCCGTAATAGTTTACTAATTCTTTAGAGATTTCTTCATTCTTAAAATTCCAAAAGATTCCCTCTGAAAGTCCCGAAACTGTCGTAGAAAGTTTACCTGTTAAATACCAGGCGATATAATCCCCTGGTAATAATATTTTATGAATACGCTTGTAGATCTCTGGCTCGTTCTCCTTTACCCACTTTAATTTAGAAGCCGTAAAGTTTCCTGGAGAATTCAATAATTCTTCTATACAGTACTTAGCGCCTAAAGCTTCTAAAGCTTCGTTTCCTATTTCTACAGCTCTACTATCACACCAGATAATAGAGGGTCTTAATACTTCTCCTTTGCTGTCTATTAGAACTAGACCATGCATTTGGTAACTGATTCCAATAGCCTTTACCTGCTTTAAGTCATAAGAACTTGCTAATTGTTCTATAGCTTTTTTAAGATGTTCTAACCAAAGATTTGGGTGTTGTTCTGCCCAGCCTTTTTGCGGCGCATCTATAGTCATTTCTACTTTTGGGCTTTGAGCTTCAGCTAAAGTACTATTTGTAGCAATATCTAATAAAGCAACCTTTACTGACGAACTACCAATATCAATACCAAGTGTATACACGAAAATTATTTAAAAATGATATTGCAAATCTAACGATTTCGTTAGTCATTTTGTATTATAAATAAGCTATTTTATAGTATAATTACGCAACAATCGCCATTTTTAACAATTTTACAAACACTGATATTATTTAATAAATGTATGCTCTATTTATCTAAAGATTGAATTTCTTTAATGAATTTCTCTTTTTGAAATCCTAGAACTGGATGCTTAGCACTACCAATAATCTGAGAACTATAGATACTCGAATGGCCTGAAAATACATAGGCTATAAAACAAGCTATAGCAACATATTGTGCTACATCACTTCCGAACAATTCGATTCCCATTAAAATACAAGCGATAGGCGTATTTGTTGCTCCCGCAAAAACAGCAACAAACCCCATGGCAGCCAATACATCGATTGGCAAAGGAATAAACCAAACTAAAGCATTCCCTAAAGTAGCTCCTATAAAGAATAAGGGGGTAACCTCCCCCCCTTTAAATCCAGCGCCTAATGTAAAGGTCGTGAAAAGCAATTTTAAAATAAAGTCTTGTTTTCCAACTTCTTGTTCAAAAGCTTCTACAATTACAGGAACTCCAAGTCCTGCATAACGAGTTCCTATGAAATAAAAAATTATTGCTAAAACCAATCCTCCAACTACTGGACGTAATGGTGGGTAATTGATTTTTTTAAAAAGATTCCCCCAAAACACATTTCCATAAGAAAACAAACGAGCTACTAAACCAAAAACAATACTTGCAAGTGTAATCCATCCTACATTTTCTATAGTCATTTTAGGAACGTTCTCTACGAAGTAATGTGTATGTACCCCTCCAAAATATTGACATGCAATATCTGCAATCACAGCAACTAAAATACTCGGAACGATGGCTTCGTATCTAGCTCTACCAATAATTAATACTTCGAGTGCAAAGATGGCTCCTGCTAGTGGAGTTCCGAAAACAGCAGCAAACCCAGCACTGATACCCATCGTTAGAAACACCTTTCTATCTAATGAATCTAACTTTATAAATCTTGAAAATTGATCTGCTATGGCTCCACCAATTTGTACTGCTGTCCCCTCTCGTCCAGCAGAACCACCAAACAAGTGTGTTCCTAAAGTTCCTATCAACACCCATGGTGCCATTTTAAAAGGAATTACTTCTTTTGGATTATGATATTCGTCTATGAGTTGATTATTTCCTCGAGCAACACTTTTTCCGAAATAATGATATAAAGCTCCTATAAAAAAACCAGCAATAGGTAATAACCAAATGATCATCTCATTTTGAGTACGATAGTCCGTACACCATTGTAAGGTGATTAAAAATAACGCTGCTGCTGCACCTACAGCGACACCTATTATCAATGAAATGAGTAGCCATTTGGCTAGATATGTTAAAAATGAAAGGGATAGTTTGAGGCTCAATGTTTCTAGTTTTCAGCTAAACTATAAAAAGAAAATTATATCCTTTTACAACTGCCCAAATTCGCATGTAATAAAAGATATCTCTATCAAAAATCATCGATGTGATAGCACATATAATACCATTTCCTAATTGAATTTACCGAATTAAAATACACAACATACTGATTTACAATATCTATTTTCTATAATCTTTCGATAAAAAGTATTTTTTCTAAAGTTTAAGATACTAGAGGTATTATAGAAACCATTTTAAATTGTCGTGTCTTTTTTTCATTTTATCCCAAAAGCCATTACTCCAGTCAAACGTAACGCAAGGCTGCCAATTTTCAGGAAAATCCTTTAACAA
>CALFUO010000080.1 GCA_937929895.1 uncultured Aquimarina sp. | reverse complement strand
ATATATTTGCGAAGGCTGTACTGTCACAAGTACAGCCTTTGTTAGTTTTTAAAGAAATGATTTCTCCGATGTTCATTAGAAAAAGTCTTTTATTATTAATTAGTGTTTTTAGTATAATCCATGTTTTTTCGCAGGATACTTTAGAAGTAGTAAGTTCTGTTAAAATCATTGATACCTTAGATAAATCCATAGCAGTAAAAGATAGTATAATACTACAAAAAGATAGCAACCCTAAGCTAGAGCAATACAAACAGGTTTCTGATAGTATTAAGGGGAAAATCGCCAATACAAGAATCTACACCGATTTTAAAAATGGCTTAGCAGACGATAATACACTAGCGCAAATTGATATAGACTATTTACATTCTTTAGAACGACTTTCTGAATATGATTCGTTGTATAAGCATATTCGAAATCATAAGTATAATGAGATTGAGTTTGTTGAAGAATTACCTACAGATACTTTAAAAGCGCGTCTTGAAAGATTAAATGCTAAGACTCCATTTAATGTAGCATATAACCCTTCTTTAGAGTCCGTGATTAAAGGGTATCTGAAACATCGTCAAGGATTAATGAAGCGTTTGATTAGAGAAAGCGTGTTTTATTTCCCGATGTTCGAAGAGGTGCTGGATAAGTACGATTTACCATTAGAAATTAAATATTTAGCTGTAGTAGAATCAGCTCTAAAACCAAGAGCCAAATCTTGGGTTGGGGCAACAGGTTTATGGCAGTTTATGTTTGGGACAGGGAAGATGTATAAATTAGGAGTAAATTCATATGTAGACGATCGTATGGATCCTATAAAATCTACAGAAGCAGCAGCAAAATATTTAGCAAGTCTGTATAAGATTTTTGGAGATTGGGATTTGGCTTTAGCGGCCTATAACTCAGGTCCAGGAAATGTGACTAAAGCTATTCGTAGAAGTGGTGGGTATTCTAATTACTGGAATTTGAGACCTTTTCTTCCTAGAGAAACTGCAGGTTATTTACCAGCATTTTTAGCGAATATGTATTTGTTTGAATATGCCAAGGAGCACCATTTTACTTTCGATGTTCCCGAAAATCACTATTTCAAATCAGATACGGTTAAGGTTAAAAAGACGATTACCTTAGAGCAAATTGCTGAGGTGATTGAAGAGCCTATTGAAAACCTTCAGTTTTTAAACCCGCAATATAAATTAGATGTGATTCCTTTTGTAGAGGGAAAGGATTACCGTTTGCGTTTACCTGTCGAAAAAGTCGGAACTTTCGTAATGCATGAAGATGCTATTTATGCCAAGGCAGAAGAAGAACTGAAGAAAAGAGAGAAGCCCTTACCACAATTGTTTGAAATGGACCGAAGAATCCGTTACCGTATTCAAAGTGGGGATTATTTAGGGAAGATTGCAAGAAAGTTCGGAGTTCGTGTTTCCGATATTCGTAGATGGAATGGAATGAGAAATAATAATATACGAGTTGGGAAATATTTGAGTATCTACCCAAGGCGTATTCCTAAAAACACGAGCAATATTTCGGGAACAAAATCAGCAGCAGTAAAACCTAAAAAAGGAAGCTATACGGTACAGCCAGGAGATTCTTTATGGGGTATTTCACAAAAGTTCGTAGGAGTGTCAGTTGATGATATCAGAAAACTGAATGGCTTAAAAGGGAATAGTCTGAAAGTTGGAATGCAGTTGCGACTGAAGTAGCTATTAGAACATTAAAACCAGTAAGGTCTTTTTAATCAAATTAAAGTTTTAAAATAATCTGCAAGTTTCTTAATACTTAAGCCACATAAGTTGAAAAGCTCTTGAGTGCTTCCGTGTTCTATAAATTGATCAGGAATACCAAGGGGTTTAATAGTGCCTTTGTAGTTATCTTTTTGAGCAAATTCAAGTATAGCCGATCCAGCGCCTCCATTTACAACTCCATCTTCAATGATGATAATCGTATCGAATCGAGTAAATATTTCTCGAAGTAGGTAGGTGTCTAAAGGTTTTATGAAAACAAGATCATAAATAGCAAATGCATCTTTGTTATTTACAAGTTCTAGTGCTTTTTGAGCTTGAAGTACCATTTTTCCAACACCAATAATGGCTACTTTGTTTCCCTTTTTGATTTGTCTTCCTTTGCCAAAAGTGATTTCTTTAAAAGGTAACTTCCAATCTATACGAGTAGCTTTTCCTCGTGGGTATCTGATGGCTAATGGCAGTTCTATTCCTTTAGAAGCTTTATAAAGTATATTTCTTAAGTCAATTTCATTACTAGGAGCAGCAATGGTTATATTAGGAATACAACGTAAATAGGCGATATCAAATATGCCATGATGAGTAGCTCCATCTCGTCCTACGATACCTGCTCTATCGATACAGAAAATTACAGGTAGTTGCTGCAAAGCAACATCGTGTATTACCTGATCGTAGGCGCGTTGTAAAAAAGTAGAATAGATTACACAAATAGGTAATAACCCTTGGGTAGCCAATCCAGCAGCTAAAGTAACCGCATGTTGTTCGGCGATTCCGACGTCAAGAGTGCGCTTAGGGTACTGCTCCATCAATTTGTTTAATCCACTTCCAGTAGGCATTGCAGGGGTTATAGTTACTAGTTTTTCGTTTTCAGAGTATAGTTCTATTAAGGTTTCACCAATAACCTTTTGATACTTGGGAGGGGTCTCTTCATTAGGTTTAGGAATCAGTTCACCCGTATTTGCGTCAAATTTTCCGGGGGCATGATATTTTATCTGATTTTGTTCAGCTAGCTTAAGTCCTTTACCCTTAGTCGTAACTATATGAAGTAATTTAGGACCTTGGATCGTTTTCAATTTTTCAATACTTTCAATAAGTGCATTGATATCATGTCCATCAACAGGCCCTAGATATTCAAAGTTTAAAGCTTCAATAATATTAGGGTGTCCAATAAAAGCACCTCTTTTACTTTTCGTAAAATAATTTTTTAAAGCGCCAACACTAGGGTCAATACCTATTGCGTTGTCGTTTAGGATTACGGTAAAATTCGTATCGGTAACTCCAGCATGGTTTAGCCCTTCGAAAGCCATTCCGCTAGCGATAGAAGCGTCGCCAATTACGGCAATATGATTCTTGTGGAATTCACCTTTAATTTTAGCGGCTAAAGCCATTCCCAATACGGCAGAAATAGAAGTAGAGGAATGTCCTGTACCAAAATCATCGTAGATGCTTTCTGTTCTACTAGGAAACCCACAAATACCATTCAATTGGCGATTGGTGTGAAATTGATCTCTTCTACCAGTTAATATTTTATGCGGATAAGCCTGATGTCCCACATCCCAAACCAAATTATCTTTAGGAAGATTGTAACAATAATGTAAGGCAATAGTAAGTTCGATAACGCCAAGGCTTGCGCCTAAATGTCCTTCTTTTGTTGCTATAATTTTGATAATAAAATCACGCAATTCCTTAGCCAAATACGGTAATTGGTCAACAGTCAGTGATTTTAGGTCATCTGGAGAGTTAATGTTTGTTAGTAACGGGTACATTCTGCAAAAATAGGGTTCTTTTATTTAAGATTTTGATGTTTGCTTATAGTACAAATGGTTTTTTCTTATTGAAAAGGCATTAGAACAATAAAATGTTATATTAAACAGTTAACTTACTGTAAAATAAATGATTATGGTTTTTAGGTTACTTCTAGTGTCGTTTAGTATTTTATTATCTAATATTTGTTTTGCACAAGAGCAAGAACAATTTGGAGGAATTTCTTATCCCGATGCTCTAAACTTAGTTGCAAAGCAAATGATGTTGTCACAGCGTATGACAAAATCGATAGTTTTGGAGAAATTAGGAGGTTCCGGATCTAATATTGATCAAGAATTATCTGCATCTAAGACATTATTTGAAAGAAATTTGGCTATTTTGAAAGTAAATGCAAGAAATCAAAATGATGATATTAAAGGAGGATTGAAGATACTTTCGGACGAATGGAAAGTGTATAAAGATGCAATTAGCAGACCAGTAAGTAGCATAACAGTTTTTCTAAATACTTCAGAAAAGTTGCTTATCGCATGTAGAGGTGTAATGATAGCTACTAGAAAATCGGCATTAGAAGAAGGGCAAAAATTTGCTTATTATATGGGTTTTCAGCCTAGAATTCGGGCAATATCTAAAGTAGGGGTTATCCGTATGTTATCGCAAAAGATGTGTATAAATTATGCCGCTTGTCGTTTATCTAAATTAGAAAGAGGGTTAAAGTCTACTTGTGATAAATATAGATTCGATTTCAATCAAATGGATGCAAAGGTTAAAGAGTTACTCGTGTTTAAGATTAATAATGATCAAACGGATCAGCATTTAGCGAGTGTTTTGTATAGTCTTCAAAAACTTGAAGAAAACAAATTGAAATTTGATAATAATGAAATTCCAATACTAAATATTATAAAAATCAGTAACGAATTATTGAGGTATTCGAGCGCATTAGCAAAAGCTTATAGTACTCCCCCAAAAAGATTACATTGATTTTATGATTATTTTTAGCTTGTAATTAAAAGAGAAAATCCAGAATGGAATTAGTTTTTGATGATGCTTACTACATGAAAAAAGCTTTACAAGAAGCAGAAATTGCTTTTGATAACAACGAAATTCCTGTAGGTGCTGTTGTTGTGATTAAGGATCGGATTATTGCACGGGCACATAATCTAACCGAATTATTAAATGATGTTACAGCACACGCTGAAATGCAGGCTATTACGGCAGCAGCTAACTTTTTAGGAGGTAAGTATCTGCATGATTGTACTCTATATGTTACGTTAGAACCTTGTCAAATGTGTGCAGGAGCTTTGTATTGGAGTCAAATTTCGAAAATAGTCTATGGGGCCAAAGATGAAAAAAGAGGTTGTAAAGCCATGGGGACTAAATTACATCCTAAAACAGAATTTGTAGGTGGAGTAATGGAAGAGCAATGTGCCGAAATTATGAAGCGTTTCTTTATTCAGAAGCGAAATTTAAATTAATGATTAGGTAATCTTTTTTAAGATTAATTCTGAATAAGATAACATATTAGTAAAACTTAATTAAGATCTATACTACATAGTCTAAATAATTTAGTTCAAAATAAAACATTATGAAACTTACAAATTATTTACTGGCTTTTGTGGTTACTATTTCCATTTTTTCTTGTGATGATGATACCGAAATTATACGAGTTCCTGTAGTAGAAACGGAAACCATTACGGAAACGATAATAGCAGATTCCACTGCTTTTGCTTTAAAAAATTCAAATTTTGTATTACAGTTATTACATTATGCAGATGTAGATAGTAATGAAGATCGAGCATTACAAAACGTTGATGATTTTGGATCACTGATCCGTATTTTTAAAAATGATGCAACCTACGGAGAAAATTCATTAATTGTTACTTCAGGAGATATTATAATCCCTGGCCCACGTTATTTCGCTGCAGAAAATAATGATTTAAGAGCGCTAACGGGAAGTAATGAGCCTGGGCATGTAGATATCTTATTTGCAAATTCATTTGGTGTTATGGCATCTGCGGTAGGAAATCACGAACTAGATCAAGGTCCAGGGGAGTTTGCCGACGCTATAAGTTCAGAAAGTAGGGGAGATATAACTTTTCCAGGAGCAGAATTTCCTTTTTTAGCTTCAAATTTAGATTTTTCAGCAGAAAGTGATTTTATTATTGGTGTTGACGGATCTGAGGTAGCAGAAATTGCTGGAAATATGGCAAAATATGCGGTGAAGACAATTGGAGGACAAGAAATAGGAATCGTTGGGGTTTCTACACCAACCTTACCAACGATTACGAGTACTGGTGGAGTAACGATTCTAGGAGGACCATCTAATGAAGATATTGCAGCAGAAGTTCAGAAATCAATAGATGCCTTAACAGGTTCCGGAGTAAACAAAATTGTTGTTTTAGCACATATGCAATCTATTGCAGTAGAGAAAGCTTTAGCTAGCTTACTTAGAGGCGCAGATATTATCGTTGCAGGTGGATCTAATACAAGAATGGGGGACGAAAATGATATCCTCTATCAAGGAGACGCTTCTTTCAATGAAAATTATCCTTTTGTTGCTAATGATGCGAATGGAGATAGAGTACTTGTAGTGAATGTAGACGGAGACTATAAGTATTTAGGACGTCTTGTAGTTGGTTTTGATGCCGAAGGTAAAATAATAGACGAGACATTAACTTCTTTATTAAATGGAGCATATGCAACTAGTTCTAATAATTTAAATGTTGCATTAGATCAATTAAACGAAATTTTATTAGCACAATCTAACAATGTTGTAGGTCAGTCGGACGTTTTCTTAGATGGTCGAAGAAGTCAAGTGCGTACCCAAGAAACTAACCTAGGAAATTTAACGGCAGATTCAATGTTATGGTATGCAAATTTATTGAACCCAGATGGAGATGCAGAAGTTAAAGTAGCATTAAAAAATGGAGGAGGAATTCGTACTGAGGTAGGTAGAGTTGTTACTCCAGCAGGTTCAACGGATCCTAGTGAAATTACTTTCGAAGCACCAGAAAATGTTACAGAAGGAGATTTAAGAGCGGTGTTAAGATTCAATAATGGTTTGACAAGAGTTACGTTAACAGCAGCACAATTAAAAGATATTCTCGAACATGGTTTTTCGGCTACAGGAGAAGGGGAAACACCAGGTAGATTTCCTCAAGTTGCAGGTATCACCGTTTCGTTTGATGCTTCTCAATCTGCTAGAACTACTTTCGGAAATGGTGCAAGGGTAATAGAACTAAAGGTAGGTGCTGATGAAGTCGTTTCAGGAGGTGTAATCCAAGGAGATGCGAATAGAACTTTTAACGTTGTTACATTGAATTTCTTGGCAAACGGAGGAGATGGTTATCCGTATGAAGACTACAGAGCAGAAGATGGAGCTCGATATAATCGTATCAACTATTTCTATGGGTCAGGTTTTGGAGATCCAGAGGATTTTCCTGATGCTAAATTATCTGCGGATCCAGGTAAAGAAAATACAATTAGTAATACAGGAGGGGAACAAGATGCTTTTGCAGAATATATGCTAGAATTCTACAGTACAACTCCATATAACGAAGCAGAAACCCCTGTTTCAGAAGATACTCGTATTATTCAATTATAAAATTATTAGTTATTATACTGGATTTTAAACCTCAATCACTATTGGTTGAGGTTTATTATGTTTCTACTCGCTAGTATCCGAAAGTTTTAAGTTTTAGAAATAATAATTATTGATAAGTATTTTGTTTGTAATATCTTGTGAATATTTGAGGCTAGAATTTTAGAAAATATATTTTCTAAGATGAATTGAAAAAATCTTAGACGAAAACGTCCAATGTATTGATATATAAAAAAACTATTCTCTTTCAGTGAAACGGTCTATATTCTAAAGTTTCGGATGCTAGTGGTTTCTGTTAATTATTTTGCATCCAATCTTCTAATTCTTCATTTTTCTCAGTAGGGTTGAAGATATATTTACTACGATCACTTTTACTGAATCTATATATCAAGAATAGGGGGATAAACACGAAAAATAACCCAAATATACTAAAGCCGATACATTTTTTAGATAGTGGAAGTTGTTCTTGGAAATGGAAATAAATTCCTGCAGCGAAGCCTATAAGATTTACAACAAATAAAATGCGAACTAGGTATTTCATGGTTTTTGAAATTTATCTGGTAAAGTTAATTAGCTTTCTACGATATGTAGTTAGTAGTTTTGATTTAGAAATAAAACCGTAATACTTTCCATCTTTGGTAACAGGTAGGTTCCAAGCACTAGAATCTTGAAATTTTCGCATTACCGATTTCATAGTATCTTTTTCAAACTCGATTACCTTAGGAGCCTGTTTCATCAACATTCTAACAGAGATCTTATCGTACTGCTCTTGGTCGAACATCATATGCCGAATACTGTCCATTAATAAGACTCCAACCAATTCATCTTCATCATTAATTACAGGGAAAATGTTTCTACTTGATTTAGCTACAGCTTTATGCACAACTTCGCCAAGACTCATACTCGGTTTTACGGGGATAAAGTTGGTTTCTACGATTTTATCAATTTTCATTAAAAGCAAAATCATTTCATCCTTGTTATGGGTAATCAGTTGTCCTTTTTCTGCGAGTTCTTGGGTGTAAATAGAGTGTTTTATAAAACGTCTCGTAATCATATAAGAAATAGCAACGGTAGTCATTAAAGGGACAAATAAAGAATACCCTCCACTAATT
Source organism: uncultured Aquimarina sp. (assembly GCA_937929895.1). Taxonomy (GTDB): domain Bacteria; phylum Bacteroidota; class Bacteroidia; order Flavobacteriales; family Flavobacteriaceae; genus Aquimarina. Next base: position 6,371 of record CALFUO010000080.1, on the reverse strand, counting down.
TCAGCAATTAAGAAAATCGCAGACAAAGGAGCATGTAGTACCCCTGCAATAAGTCCCGCCATGCCAACTAATGTAAAGTTGCTTTCGGAAACATGAAGGTTTAGTCCAAGGTGGTTGATTACTTTTCCTAGAATGTTACCCAGAGCACTTCCCATAACTAGTGTTGGAATAATAATTCCTCCCGAACCTCCAATAGCCAGAGTAGTGGTGGTTGCAATAGCCTTGAATACGGTAATCCCAAAAAGTAATAAAATTGCTACCCAGATATTATCGATAATATCATCGAAAGGGGTTTTTCCTAAAGCCGTAAAATGGTCACCTTTTAAAAGGTTATTGATAAAACTTAACCCTTCTCCGAATAGAGGGGGAATCGCATATAGCAATAAGCAGACCAGAATACCACCTATTAAAAAACGGTAAAACTTATTGTTGAATTTATTGAAGAGCTCGAAAATCTTAAAATACATTTTGGTAAAATAGATAGAACCAAATGCAGTACCAGCACCTAATAGAATATAAAAAGGAAGATCTTTTAACCGAAAGTTTTCGGTTACGTGAAATCTAAACAATACTTCGTCTCCTTGAAAAAAATGAGAAGTGATTACCCCTGACAAAGAAGCTAATAGTAGTGGGAGTAAAGACATTAAAGTTAAGTCTAAACTTAGTACCTCTACGGCAAAAATAATTCCTGCTAAGGGTGAATTAAAAACAGCAGCAATGGCGGCGGTAGTAACACAGCCAAATAGTAATGTTCGTGTTTTAGAATCGATATGGAATAGCGTACTAATATTCGAGCTTATGGTTGCACCCGATAAAATAGCGGGTCCTAGTAATCCTACCGACCCTCCGAATCCAACGGTTAGTGGAGAAATAATTAAAGGATACCATATTTTTACGCGTTTTATAATTCCGTTTCGCCTAGATAAAGCATGTAAAATTGTAGGTATTGAATGTCGAGGAAATCTTTTAAATACATACTTATTTAGGCTGTAAACAGTCGATAAACCAATAATTGGTAGAATGAAATAAGCTACATAACCTAAAAAAATATTTACAATACCCTCTTCTATATAGTGAGTGAGGTTTTTAAGAAAAACAGAAACTAATCCAGCAAGAAATCCAACAAGAATACTAAGAATGTAAACAAAGTTTTGATCGGAAATTTTGCGGTATCTCCACTTTAAGAATTTTGTAAATGCTTTAGAAGTATTCATCTAGTTGCCTGTAGTGGTACACAAAATTAAGATTTATCAGACTATAAAACCATTTCCGAATACGGAATTATCGTAGAATACCCATTTTCTTTAAAATAACTTATGTCTTTTATGCCACCAGTCGCCAATACAAAATCTCCTCCCCAACCTCCAAGGCTTTTAATGGAACGAAGGTAATCGGGAAAACGCTGTTCTTTAATAGTAGGTGTTGTTAGCGTTTTCGATAAAATGTATTCATGTAAGTTTACTAAAATTTCAAATTCTTCTATCGATGTTGCAGTCAGTATACCTGCTGTAATTTCATTAATTTCCGAAATCACATTTGTTAGATTATCAGCATTAAATGCTCTGTAATTTTTAATAGCTTCTTTGCTACTTTTTTTGTTTTCGAGATAGATAAAAAAGAGTTGGTCTTTAAAAACAGGATCAAAACTTGCCTCTTTAATATTGGGTTGATTTAGATTGCTCGAATGACTAAAAATAATTGGAGTAGTAGCACTTGCTGCAGCGATGTCATATCCACTACCTCCGAAACTTAAAGCTAATAATTGATAGGGGTTTACATTCGCCCAGCTAGCAATACTATTTATTAAGGTTGAAGAAGAGCCTAATCCCCATAAACGCTCAAATTCTAGATGAGTCGAAATAGAAAAACCAAACTCATTATCAAATAGGCTTGAATTTAGTTGTTGTGCATGCCAAAGAATTTTGAAAAGGGTATTGTCAAAATCAGAATTTCCTTTCGGAGCTTTAGCCTTTAAAAAGGATACAGTTGCAATCGATGTTTGGTACCAAGAATTGTTGTGACAGTCAAAACTCTCCCAATTAAGATTACCAGAATTATTTTGGGTTACTTTTAGTAATTGCCCTTTTTTTGTGGGAATAGCTAACCCATTAGCTCCATCGAGAATAACATATTCTCCTGTGATCAATAATTTACCGTGACTGTAGAATTCTTGGGTAAGCATATGTTTTGTTTGTTGATTCAAAAAACAAGAATCAGGAAATTAAAAATTAAGTTTATGAATCTTGTATCTAATTATTAATCTCGTAATAACTCTAATTGTTTAATGACTTCACTGTGAGTAATCGTATTTTTTTCAAAATGTTTTACGATCGTATTTTTTTCATCCTCGTTAGCGTTATGTTGGTTCAAGATATTTAGTAAATGCATTTTCATGTGTCCTTTTTGGATACCAGTTGTAATTAAAGAGTTCACAGCACCAAAATTTTGAGCTAATCCAGCAACTGCCATGACTTCCATTAATTCTTTAGCATTTGGTTTCCCTAACATCTCTAGAGCTAGTTTTACTAATGGGTGTAAAGAAGTCAAACCTCCAATAGTACCTACAGCTAAAGGGATTTCAATGTAATAGGTAAGTATATTGTTTTCAATGTATGCATGCGTCAAACTACTGTATTGCCCATCTTTAGCAGCATAAGCATGCGCTCCGGCTTCTATTGCCCTAAAGTCATTTCCCGTTGCAATTACGACAGCATCAATACCATTCATAATTCCCTTATTATGTGTCACTGCTCGAAAAGGTTCTGTTTCTGCGATACAAATAGCACGAACAAACTTTTCTGCATATGCAGCAGAAGATAGTTCGGGTGTATTAGGTAAATCTTTAACAGGACAAGAAACCTCTGCGCGTACCACACAATTTGGTACATAATTAGAAAGGATACTCATAATGATTTCAATATCCTTTTCATCGCTAGAGAAAGACTCCTCTACGAAAGCTAGACTTTTAAAAGTTGCTGCAAATTCTTCTAAGCAGGTGTTTATAAAGTTGGCTCCCATAGCATCTACAGTTTCAAATGTGCAATGTAGCTGATAGTAGTTTGGGACATCAGCGGTTTTATTACGTAATTCTACGTCAATCAAACCACCTCCACGTTTTTTCATGCTAGTTTGAATACCTTCTATACTTTCAATTAACAGAGGTTTTACCTTATTAAAAAAAGTAGTTAACTTTTCAATATTTCCTAAAAATGAAAAATGTACCTGCCCTATTTTTTCTGTGCCAATTATCTTGGTTTTAAATCCTCCTCGACTGTCCCAGAACTTAGCAGCCTTACTAGCTGCGGCAACTACAGAACTTTCTTCTATAGCCATAGGAATCGTGTATACCTTATTGTTTATGGTAAAATTCGGAGCAATACCGAACGGAAAATAAAAGTTAGTTAAAGTATTTTCAGAAAACTCATCATGTAATTTTTGAAGATCTGCATCTGTATTCCAATAGGTCTCTAATGTGTTTTTCGCTTCTTGGACGTTGTTGAAATGATATTCGGTTAGCCAATCTATTTTAGCTATTTTAGAAAGTTTCGAAAATCCACTAACTTTTTGTGACATATAAAGTGTATTAATAGGTAGGTGTATTTGGCTTGCTAAGATACTGTTTAGGGGTAGGTGAACAAAGATTTGATTTTTGATTTAATGAATATTCACTTTAATATTTCTCGTTTTTATGCGGTCTTTCTTTTTAGCTATTTGTTATGTAATTACACTACTAGTATCCTAAAGTTTCGGATTTTAGAAAAATCAAATATTTTAAATGCTTTGTTTTTAATGATTTAAAAATCTTGAGCGTCAAAATACTGAGAAAAGATATTTTCTAAGACGAATCAAAAACATCTAAGTCCAAAACTTGTAACAATTTGATTTATAAAGTCTATTTTCCCTTCTCTTTCAATGAAACGGTCTTTATTCTAAAGTTCCGGATGATTGTGATGTAATCATTATTAGAATTTAGACTTTGGTAGAAGCGATTAGTCAAGTTGACGTAATGGAGGATTTGCTAATGGAGTATATTTTGTTATCAGTAGACAATAAAATAGGTGTTTTAAACCTCTAAAGTTATTAAGGGAATAACCTTTAAAAGGCTTATAATTAATGTGTTTTATAGAAAAGAGTCATTCTAATAGGTGGAGGGTTCTACTTTTTAGACTTTTAATGTTAAAAATGTAGTTGATATTAATGTAGTTATTGGTAAATAATGTAATTTTGCAGCCCTAATTATAATCGAGGTCGAGAACCTCACAAAAATAATTTTATGTCTGTTAAATTAAGATTACAAAGACACGGTAAGAAAGGTAAACCTTTCTATTGGTTAGTTGCTGCTGATGCACGCGCTAAAAGAGATGGTAAATTCTTAGAAAAAGTTGGAATTTACAATCCAAATACAAACCCAGCTACTGTAGAATTAAATATTGATTCTGCTGTAAAATGGTTAGAAAACGGAGCTCAGCCTACAGATACAGCTCGTAACATTCTTTCTTCTAAAGGTGTTATGTTAAAGTATCACTTATTAGGTGGTGTTCGTAAAGGAGCTTTAACTGAAGAGCAAGCAGAAGAAAAATTCCAAGCTTGGGTAGCTGAAAAAGAAGGTAAACTTCAAGCTACTAAAGAAGGTCTTGCTGCTGGTCTTGCTGCTGAAAAAGCAAAAGCTTTAGAGGCTGAAAAAGAAGTAAACGCTAAGCGTGAAGCTGATGCTGCTGCTGCAAAAGCAGAGGCAGAAGCTGCAGCAAAGGCTGAAGAAGCTACTGCAGAGGGTGAAGAAGGAGCTTCAGAAGAGGCTGCAGAAGCATAAATCTGTTAATGACTACGATATGCAAAAAGATGAATGTTTCTATTTAGGTAAAATCGTAGGCAAGTTTAGCTTTAAGGGAGAGGTTATCGTGAAATTAGATACCGATTATCCCGAAATGTATCAAGAAATGGAATCGGTTTTCGTTGACTTCAACGGAAACCTAGTTCCATTTTTTATTGAAGGTATCCGGTCTTACAAGAAAAATGGATTGCGTATCAAGTTTGAAGATATTGATACAGAAGCTGATGCTGATGATTTGGTGAAAGCACAATTATACTTACCATTAGATTTATTGCCCGAATTAGAAGAAGGGCAGTTTTACTACCATGATATTATCGGTTTCAATGTTATCGATAAAGAAAAAGGAGGAATCGGAATTTTGAAAGAAGTACGCGAAACAGGAGTCCAAGACCTTTTTGTTATTGATTTTGAAGGTAATGAGATTCTAATTCCAATAAATGACGAGTTCATAGAAAAGATCGACTATTCCGCTAAAGAACTTTGTGTAGTTACCCCAGAAGGCTTAATAGATATCTATTTATAGATCCCTGTTTGATAACATTTTTTAATTGATATAAAGTCAATTCATTTTGTTTAAAAATGAATAATTAGGCTACAATGTTATAGTGTTAATACTTTCTCAAATTAACAGTTGGTAGTATTTTTGTTTATGTTTTTGTATGTATCTTTAAACAAACAAAATTTAGACTCATGGCAACGCTTGTTATCAATTGTATAGAGAAGTTAGAGTATATCATAGAAGGAAATATTCAGATGATTTCCTATTATGAAGGCTTAATCAATACTATAAAGCTAAACGAAGTAATGCCTTCGCTTTCTTTCTTGTGCAAGCAAAAGCAGCGCGATTTAATAATGGTGCTCAGTTTGAATATGATCGTTTAAAAGCACTTCATTCAGATGTAGATTTCCCCAAGGTTTTGGTCAACTTATCTTTAGATACCAAAATAGATGATGATACTATAGATTCTTATCTATTACATTTAATAGGTGTAGAGCAACACTTTATTCAATTTTATTTAGAAATAGCTAGTAAGTTAAATCCTGAAGGAGTAGTTTATCATCGCCTTTTAAATCATATTGAAGAAATGAAGACAAGCTTAGGTTTGTTGGAGAGAAATATAACACATCAGCAAGAATTATTGACAGCTTAGTCGATTTGATTATTTTATGTAATACATGCTCTTATATTTAGTTAAATTCTAAAGATTTATCCTCTAATATTAATTTATTGGGGTTCTTTTATTTGTTAAAAATGTTAAAAAGATAAGGTTTATTCAAGCTAATCTTACTTTGGTTTGCCTTTTTTAGGGTTAATTGGTCATATTTTAAAAATGTATTAATCTCTTCTTGAAAGGTGTATTTCGGCGATTTTTTTGATCTTTATGTCGTATTTTTGGCATTTATATAGAATAGTTAAAAATTATGAAATATCTATTAGGAGCCTTATTGGCAATCTTTTTAAATTTTAGTATTCAGGCTAAAGAATCGAAATTTGGTGAGTTATCGTTTAAAAAAGCGGTTAACCTAAGTGGTAAGCAAC
>CALFUO010000079.1 GCA_937929895.1 uncultured Aquimarina sp. | reverse complement strand
CTGAAAGAGAAGAGAAAATAGACTTTTATATATCAATACATTGGACGTTTTCGTCTAAGACTTTTTCAATCCATCTTAGAAAATATATTTTCTAAAATTTTTAGCTTCAAAAATTCACAAGACACTCTAAATAAAATATTTAATATTAATTATTATTTCTAAAACTTAAAACTTTCGGATACTAGTGAAATTAGAATGATGAATGGTGTTTTAGAGTTTTTGTAAGACTATCTTGTTTAGCTTCAAAAATTCATAAGTTACTATTAATTAAGTATTTGTTCTAGTATTTTTTCTGTAATTGTATACGTAGGTTTTACACCTGTAGTCCCGAGACCTCCGGATGCTAAAGTACTACCTGTTTGTAGAGGGTTATCAGATGCATAATAGGCATAACGTACTTTTACACCCTCTTGTATACTGCGACGAATCTTTGAAGCTGCCTGTATAGCTTTTTGATAGTGGGCTCCTTCCATTTCTAAACCGATCGCTCGCCAAGTAGATTCGTAGAAAAATTGAAGTAAATCACGATTTTGTAAGGATGTCCCTAATACTGTAATCATACTTCCTTCGCAGGTTTCAATTCCAGAATCTTTAAAGTCTTCAGTTTTTAATTCGTTTACGAAAGGGTAATTACCAGAACTTCCTTCAAATATATGTGCATTAGGAATCATAATGTCTCCTTTTTCTCCTTCTAAGATTCCTGCCTTTCCCATAATTGATATCGAAGCAATATTCATGTAGAAAACAGTTTCGTTAGGTGCTTTGAAAGGTTTCAGTAATTCATCCATAGCTCCGTAAGCTTGTTCTCCAAAAGCATAATCCATCACTAAAATTACAGGAGCCTTTTTGGGGTCTACAAAGGATAGATTAGGAATCTTTAAAGTATCGAATATCTGAACGTCTATATGAGATCGGCTACTATCTTCTATTTGAGACATTCCGTTTTTTAAAGCATATTGCTTTATGTCTTTTCTTAAAACGGTATTTGAATCGTCACTTAATAGCTCGAAAAGATCCATTTTAGTGCTGTCGGGGTACAACCCTTGTAGTACCTGTTTTGCAAAAAGTGTGTTCATTACACTGTGCATATTCGCACTGATAATATGTAAAGGGCGCTCGAATAAGTTTTTTTGATGAATCCATTTTTTGATCTGATATGCCCAGAAAGTAGAATGGATATGGTGTCCAATTTGTTCACGAAGAACAGGACTAAAGTTAATTTCTCTTTTTTTGTTTTCTAGAGCTTCTTGTAAAGAAATGTTTCCTAGGCCATAAATGAATTTTACTAAGGCATCAGGGGTTTCTTCTGTAGTAAAGTTTGAATAGGCGTTAGAGACTTCTTGGAAGCTTCTGCCCAAGACAAAAGCTAAATGAGATATTGCAACATTACGTTCCTTTTCTGTCAACACTTCTTTTTTTGCAAAAGCTTCTATTTTTTCCCAATCTCGTTTTATACTATCATCTTCTTCTAGCTGTACACGTTTTCTGATTTTTTCAGCTTCCATATACATAAAGGTAAGATGGGTAAGAATATCATAAATCTCCGAGCGACCTCGAGTAATTTCAATATTCATTTGTTCATCATCGATACGATAGCAGTTTCTACGTCTTTTTTTAGGAATAATTACTTCAAAATTGGCTGCTTGATACCCTTCTTCGCTTGTAAGATTTACAAAACGACATTCTTCAATCCCTTTTGGTAAACGCTCTTTTACATAAAGTAAACCATTCAATTCTACCTTATCTTCGTTAATAGAGCCATATATTTCTGGTCGTAAGGCCAAAAGTGCTTCACGCAAAGTTTCACCAGAAACTCCCATAGGTTTATAAAAACCTCTATTAAAGAGATGGCGCATGGCGATATACAAACGCTCTATGGCATTGGTGCTTTCTTGTGCACGAGAAGGACTGTAACTATGAAAAGAAGTATTCATCTAAGCCAAGTAATTTTTAAGAGCATCTGCAATTTTTCTATCATTAGCTAAACGTGGTAGTTTGTTTTGTCCGCCTAGTTTGCCAATAGATTTCATATAGTTGTGAAATCCGTTAGGGCTTACTACACTGATCTTTAACGGTCTTAAAATTTTACCCTCGATTAGGTCTTGGTAATAAACATTTTGTGATTGCAAGTTAGTGTCTATTGCAGCGCTTAATTGTTCTAAATTTTTAGGAGTTTCTTTAAATTCAATAAACCATTCGTGATAAGGTAGACCACTTTCTGGATTTACTCGAGGGGCTACGGTAAATTCTTGAATAAGATCTCCTGTACTAGCAACAGCTTGCTCTAAGGCTTGGTCTACTTCTTTACCAATAACATGCTCTCCAAAAGCAGAAATAAAATGTTTTATCCTTCCTGAAACAATAATACGATAAGGCTCTTTATTAACAAACTGAACAGTGTCACCGATATTATAACACCAAAGACCAGCAGTTGTAGAAACTAAAATAACGTAGTTAACACCAATTTCGACATCGTTGATTGAAATACGCTCCGGGTTTTCATCGAAGAAATTATCGGCTTTTACAAACTCGTAGAACATACCAGAGTTTAGTTGTAATAACATACCTTCTTCCGTTTGAGTATCCTGAAAAGCAAAGAAGCCTTCGGAAGCCGGGTATAGTTCGATTCTTGGTATTTCTTCCCCAATTAACTTAGTTAGAATTCCTTTATATGGATCAAAGTTTACACCACCATAAATGAACAATTTAAAATTAGGAAAGACCTCTTTAATGGGCTTGCCTGTTTTTTCAACAATACGTTCGAAATACATTTGTACCCAAGGAGGAATTCCACTAATGATTCCCATATCTTCTGGTAGGGTTTCTTCTATAATAGCTTCTACCTTTTGTTCCCAATCTTCTATGCAATTGGTTTTCCAGCTGGGCATTCTATTTTTTTGCAAGTAAGTTGGTATAAAGTGCGCCACGATACCCGAAAGTCTTCCAAGATTCACTCCATTTTTATCAGAAAGTTCGGGGCTACCCTGTAAGAAAATCATTTTACGATCTACAAAATCAGCTTTACCTGTTTCTGCGATATAACATAAAATAGAATTACGAGCCGCTTCGATATGTGTTGGCATCGATTCTTTAGAGATCGGAATGTATTTAGCTCCACTTGTAGTTCCCGAAGTTTTCGCAAAATACAAAGGTTTTCCAGGCCATAATATATCGGATTTTCCTTCTACAACCAAATCCACATAAGGTCTTAGAGCTTCGTAATCTCTTACAGGGACGCGTGCTTTAAAATCTTCGTATGTAGAAATATTTTTAAAATCGTGATCGACACCAAATTTTGTGTGTTTTGCTTTTTCTATTAAAGAAAGAAATACTTTTTCTTGGGTTTCCTGAGGTTTAGAAGCCCACTTATTTATATCCTTAGCAATCTTTTTTGCAAAAAGTTTAGCTGCAAATGATTTTATAGACATAGGTTACTTTTCAAAATCAATGTATTTCGTCGGGTCTAAAGGTTGTTGGTTGTCCCAAAGTTCGAATTGAAGATGAGGACCCGTACTCAATTCTCCTGTATTACCAGCAATAGCGATTACTTCTCCTGCTTCTACGGTATCTCCTTGTTTTTTGAAGATTTTACTATTGTGCTTATATATTGATGATAATCCAGATTTATGTTTAATCACAATAACGTTTCCTGTTGCTGGATTCCATTCGTTAAATATAACAACTCCGTTGGCAGCAGCAACAACTCTAGTGTTATCTTCTACAGAAATATCAACGGAGTAGTGTTTGTCTTTGTGACTAAAGGTAGAAGTTAGATGTCCTTTTACAGGTGGGAAAAATAAATATTCCGAATCAATTTGTGCTGTATTGATATTGAATTTTTCTTTCTGAGCTATTTCTTGTTGTAAGCCCTTAACTTCTTCGGATGGCTCTGTATTAATACTATCGAAATTAAGTGCGCTTACATATTTTAAAGAGTCTGCACTAAGATCTTTGTGTTCTATGTTACCTATCAGTACTTTTTGAATTGACTCGTAATATTTTTGGTTGATTTTAGCAACTCTTACTAAAGAATCTGTCTCGTATGCTAATTGAGTCGTTTGATGATTGTAATTATTGGTGTTACTATATCCTGGGATATATTCTTTTAAAGATGAAAATACTATCAAAAAAATAGTACCAGTAACTAGTAAAAAAGAACTAATACCAGCAAGTATAAACACGTTTAGCCTAGAGAGTTTAAAAGACACCTGCTCTTCAAAAGTATTTTCGTTAAGAATTACTAAACGGTACTTGTTTAGTAATTTTTCTGAAAATGAACGGGTATTTTTTTTCTTCTTCGCCATAATGTCTGATGACAAATATAAATGATTTAGTCACAAAATATCTAGTTATTTTAGACTAGGGATTGTTGTGTATTTTATTAAAATTAGTAACTGTAATATGTTTTGGGTTTTAGAGTTGTTGTGCTCTTTTTAAAAGATTTGTTCTTCTAAAGTCAGTACTCGTTTTTTCTTTATAAATTTGGACGATAAAAAGTATACAAATGTTACAGTCAATATTTCTTGGATTTGTAGGAACTCCACAAATCATTTTAATTGTAGTAGTGGTTTTATTGTTATTTGGAGGAAGAAAAATCCCTGAATTAATGAGAGGTCTTGGAAGTGGAATTAAAGAATTTAAAGACGCTACAAAAGACGAAGACAAAAAAGATAACGACGATCCTAAATTAGAGGTTTAATTCTATTGGTTTGATTTCGTGTTTTTTTATATTGTCGTTAGTGTAAGAATGTTGGTTCATCGAATACCTAAAAACCCTTCAAAAGTTAACTTTTGAAGGGTTTTTAGGTATATAATATAATTTATTGGTAAACTGTATTATTTCAGAAATGGTATTATAAATCAAAACCAAGATCGGTACGGTAGTACATATCTTTAAATTTAACTTTTTCAATATTTTTATAAGATACTTTCAATGCTTCGTTGAAATTTTCTCCTAATGAAGTTACTGTAAGTACACGGCCACCATTGGTAAC
>CALFUO010000078.1 GCA_937929895.1 uncultured Aquimarina sp. | reverse complement strand
GGTAGTTTCATCTTTTTTGGAGATAAACAAATCCAATCCCAAATACCTGTTAGCTTATATGCTCCAGAAGTTTCAATATGCACTTGCATACCTTCAGCTTTTAATTGTTTAGTTAAAGCCGTCATATCCCAGGTAAGTGGTTCGCCTCCTGTAATTACTATTGTGTCACTATACTTTTTAGCATTTTCAACAATACTTTTTGTAGCAGTAGGCGGGTGTAAATCAGCATTCCAACTCTCTTTAACATCGCACCAATGACAACCTACATCACAACCTCCAATTCGAATGAAATACGCCGCAGTACCCTTATAGAATCCTTCTCCTTGTATTGTATAGAATTCTTCCATTAAAGGTAACATCTTACCCAACTGTACTTTCGCTGCAATCTGCTCTTTTGTCATCATATTTACAAAGGTAGTAGATAGTCTCGAGCTTTTTAAATGATGACAATGAAATCCTTTCAAAAAGCAATTTAATGTAATGAGCTAATTCTTATTAGTAGGCTCTCTTGATAAAAGAGTTATCTCTTTCAATCTTAAAGTAGTTTGATACCTGTAGTAGCTTGATTTTACTAGAAAATGACATACCGTGATAAAAAATCATTAGTTTTCGATAAGGGTTAAAGATCACTTCGCTTCAGGAGACAGGAATCACGATGAAACTGATAATATGCTAAAAACAAGACTCTTTATTTTTTAACACTAGTATCCGAAAGTTTTAAGTTTTAGAAATGATAATTAATATTAAATGTTTTATTTAGAGTGTCTTGTGAATTTTTGAAGCTAAAAATTTTAGAAAATATATTTTCTAAGATGTATTGAAAAAGTCTTAGACGTAAACGTCCAATGTATTGATATATAAAAGTCTATTTTCTCTTCTTTTTCAGTGAAACGGTCTATATTTTAAAGTTTCTGATGCTAGTGAAAAAAACCTAATAATACTTTGTTAACATATGGTAAAAATAAATAAATCCATTTATTTTTAAAGCAAACAAAGGGAATGGACAAAATACAAATAGCAAAAGAAAAAAGACTTGCGGCAGAAAAGTCTTTAGAGTGGGTAAAGCCAGATATGGTAGTCGGTTTAGGGTCGGGATCTACATCTGCTTTTATGATAAAAGCTTTAGGAGAAAAAGTGAGAAATGGATTAAAAGTTGTAGGAGTTCCCTCGTCTACAAAAACACAACTTTTAGCAGAGGAAGAAGGTATCCCTTTAGTGAAATTCGAAGAGGTTAAAAAAATCGATGTCTATATAGATGGAGCGGATGAATTTGATGCAGATTTTAGAATGATCAAAGGAGGTGGAGGAGCCTTGTTACGCGAAAAAATTCTCGCTTACAATTCGGACTTAGTAGTTATTATTGCAGATTCTACTAAAAAAGTTGTAAAGTTAAATCGCTTCCCTTTACCTATAGAAGTAATTCCGTTAGCGAGAAAAAAAGTACAAACAGAATTATTAGAAAATCATTACAAGACTGCCCTAAGAAAACATAATGGGAATCCTTTCGTTACCGATGAGGCTAATTATATTCTAGATCTTCAATTGCCAGATGTAACGAATTTCGAACTTTTTAATAATGAATTGTTAGCGATTCCAGGAGTTGTAGAGACAGGATTATTCTTAGATTATGCAGATATTATTATAGTTGGCCACTATAATGAAATAGAAGTATTAACTAAATCAAATTAAATTAAAAACGAGCAAAAGAGTTTTTAGATTCTTTTGCTCGTTTTTAAAATATATGCTATTTCTTTATAAGTAAACTAATTCGCAGCTTTTTTAGCGGTACAATGCCTAAGAATATAATTGAAGTGGTTAACATCCGTATCATTTAACCAAAAAGTACCTGTTACCTCGATTACATCATCTGTTTTAAAGGATGGCTTGTCTTTAAATTGCAATTCCATAGCGGTTTCAGGACCACCTGCGCCACAAAAATAACAAGATGCCATTGGACCTTTAGATAGTACTGTTAGGTCTCCGTCAGGTGATAAAAAATATCCTTTTATCGTAATTTTTTTGCTTTGTAACGCTTTGACAGCAGGTAAAAACTCGGGAAATAAAAAAGAGTCGTCATAATCAGGAAAATACTTTTCAGTAAATTTTACATGAGCCAAATCTGCCCATGTAATCTTCTCTTGACTAAAGCACAATGTTACAATTAATAGGAAAAAAGGAATTAAAATTTTATTTCTCATTACTCAATATTGTTGAAATATTCATTTTTATAATAGGGTAAATCGCTATTAGAATAGATAAAACAATGACAGCAAATACCATGCCTGTCGTTTGTAAAACGTCTTCAAAAGGTAATTCTTGTAGCATGTTTTGTTTGTTATCGGAAAGAAAACTAAACATATATTTCAATCCAACTTTTACAAATAAATAACCCAAACTAAAAGCAATTATTAGAACTATTAAACCTTCGAGAGCTACCATTTTTATCAATTGTAAATTGCTAGCGCCGTAAGTTCTTAATAAGGCAAGATCAAAAGAGCGTTCTTTTACCATCTTGTATAGGCTTACGAAAATAATAATTCCAGAAATTAAAAGAATCAAATAGGCAATCCATGTAATTGTTGTCAAACCAATACCTGTAAACTCATAAAGGCGATCTAGTTCGAATTTTGGTAAAGCTGCCTGCATGTTTGTTTTTTCGTTAATCCTTCTAGGAAAGGTTAAAAAGGCAGCAGGACTTCTAAACGAAATCAATAAAGACGTAATTTCTTTGTCATCTTCATGATGATTTTCATGATCTGAATGTTGTTCGTCATGGTGATCCTCGTCATATTTATTATGGTCATCATGACTTGCATGTTCTTCACTAAGGTGATCTTCGTCATGATCATCATGATTCAAATGTTCTTCGCCATAATGATCCTTGTCATACCCATCGTGATCTTCATTATGTTGCTCATGCTCATGTACCTCCCAAATACTTTCCAAATTCGTAATCATCAAACGATCGATCACATTCCCAGTGGGTTTCAAAATACCTACGACTTTTATTTTGTTGTTATGAACATCAATATCATTATCCACTAATCCATGAGAGCTTAAAAAGGTATCTCCAAGTTTAAGTCCAGTACGTTCTGCAACTCGATGTCCAATGACCACTTCTAGCGAATGCTCTACCCTTCTTCCCGAAGCTATTTCAGCATGATAGAGTGATAGAAATTTATCTGTTGTCCCTACAATTCTATAGCCTTTGTAGTTATCCCCATAAGAAATAGGTACAGCAGTTTTCACCATTGGGTGTTTGCCTAGCTTTTTAGCGTCGATGTAAGGTATGTTTCCGGTTGGGTTATCTAAATGGAGTACAGAAGCCAATATTAATTGTAAAGGACTTCCTTTTGCACCTATAACTAAATCTATTTCACCTATATTGTTTTCGAGCTGATGTTCGAAAGAGTTTTTTATTTGTTGAATTCCTAAAAGTAAAGCGATACTTAACGCTAAAGTCAAAATGCTTAAGAAGGTATATAACGCCTTGGACTTTATATTTTGAATACTAATCTTCCAGATATTCATAAAGTAATGGTATTAGAAAAGAAAGATTTAATTCTTTGGTCGTGAGTAATAACAATAAGATTAGCCTTGGTCTCTGCAGCTTGTTGAATTAACAATTCGATCACCGTTTTACAGTTGTCATCATCGAGACTCGAGGTAGGTTCATCGGCAAGAATGACCTGCGGATTATGTATAACAGCCAATGCTATTCCTAATCGTTGCAATTGCCCTTCACTAATTTCATTGGTCTTTTTGTTTTTACAATGTAATAAGTCTAGTGAATTGAGTAGTGTTTCTATTTTAGAATCGTTTAAAGTCTTTTTACTAAAAAATAATCGTGCTTTTAGATTATCGACTACAGTAAGCGATTGTACAGCATGTTTCTGTTGAAACACCATACCAATATGCTCTCCTCTAAATTTATCTAATTTGCTTTGCGATAACGAATTGATCTCGGTGTTGTTTATTACAACTTTTCCCTCTGTAGGAGTCAATAACCCTGCTAGTAGATGTAAAAAAGTAGTTTTCCCAATTCCTGATTTACCTAGAATAAGTAAGTTTTCATTCGAGTTTAAATCAATATCAGGAAAGTTAAAGGGACTTTCTTGTTTATTATATTGAAATTTAAGATTCTCAGTAATTATCATTGTGTCAGTGATGGTACTTTTATTTATAAATTTACAATAGAAAAACCAGATTGAATGGCTTGTTCTAAAATAGAAGGCTCGCTACCTGGCCCAATGGTCAATAGTTTAGTTCCGGTAATGGGTTCTCCATTAAAAGGGCGTATATGGATTTCCCCATCAGGCTTACGTTCAAAGTAGGTGTAATTCTTTGCTTTACCTATTTTAGTGCAGCCTTTTACCCTAAGGATGCTTTGGGGTAATGCACTACAAATTTCCTGAATACATTTTTCGTTAGGTAAATTAGGTAAGTCCACAGAACAAGAAGACCAATGTGCTTTCAGATGTTCGAACTTATCAGCTTTATTTTTCGAAGGAATTAATTTTGGTAATAATGAAACGTCAATGTCTTCAGCATCAATTATCGTTGCTGTTGGGTTAAAACTTTTAAGTTCATTGGTAACAGAAGCTTTTCTTTGTTTAGAAATAGTATCTAAATGGGTTAACACAATTAAAGAGGATACCTGAATTTGATTTCTTTCTAACTCGTTATGTTCGTCTCTTTTTTGCCAGTTATTGGCATCGACTACAGAAATTTGTACAGGAGGAAGAAAACGATCGTTGATACCTACCCCTAAAAACTCCATTAACGAAGCAGCATCCGAAGTACCATTAGCTTCAATTAGTGTAATTCCATTTTCGCGCTCTGGAATACGGTTAACGATATTTCGAAGTTCTACAATACCACTACAACAGATACAACTTCCATTTAATGCTTTAATACAGTCCATTTCCATTTGACCCACAAACTGTTGTGCATCTAGATATGCATTTTCATAATCGTTAAGAATGACATATGGGTTCCAACCATCTTTAGTAAACTTGTGCAGTAAGTGTTTTAATAGTGTAGTTTTTCCTGCTCCTAAAAAACCTACAACTGTAATGATGCTTTCCATTAATTAAAAGTAATGATATCTCTAGTATTCTTAATGGAATGAGTCACTTTTCTAATCAATCTTTTACCTTAATCTTGCAAGCTTGATATCAAAGAACAGGAAATGCCAAGAAGACCACGTAATGAATTGGTAAACAGAGGACAAATTATTGAAATTTTAATTGAAGATTATGCCTTTGGAGGAAAGGGAATTGGACATATTCATAATGAGCACGTGGAATTTGTTATTTTTGATCCTAATATTTTACCAGGTTAATTGCTAAAAGCCCAGGTTAAAAAGACAAGTAGCTTAGAGTTGTTTAAACGTATTAGTAAAGTAGCTGATATCGAAGATAAGTTCGATGAATTTATAACCTCTTCAGGTACTTTTGCTATCGTAATAAAATGGAATACGGTTTTTCGGCTATTGAATACAACTGAGAATTTTATTCCCCTGACCATCTACGATATTTCGGTTGGTTTGTAATACAGCTACCTCACTATTAATTACTTCTCCTGTCACAGTGCTATTAAGTGTGACACCAGCGTCTATAAAAGGTTGAAAACTTGTCCTTATAATATCTAAACCAGACTTAAGAGGTTCTGTTGGTGGAAAAGACATTACATAGTCAGAGTGAAAAAAATCTAAAATATTTTCTAGGTTACCTTCGGTGATACATTCACTGATTTGATTGGCGACACCTTTAGGTTACATCGCTTTTCTAGTTATCATTTTTCTTTAATTTATAAGGTTACATCTGGTGGGCGATTGTCCATATCAAATACTAATTTCCATTCTCCGTCAGTGTTTTTTCTAAAAATAGCGACCACACGGCCAGCTCCTTTTATTAAACTTCCGTCTTGTGGATTCGTTCCCGTCATTTTATACTTTCCTGCGGCATACCCCAAACCATTTACGGCGATTATTTGTTCTTCTTCGAACGATAATTGGGGTTTTACAGCGAAGCTTTTCACTAATCCAGCCTTTACGGAAGGGATACCTATAGCAATAGGATTCGATTGATTTGCAAAAACAATTTCAGGATCGTACAAATTGATGACAGACTCGACATTATTGCTGTTAAAGGCTTTTAACCATTCGTTTAAAGCACCTCTTATTTCTTCTATTAATTTGTTATTCATAGTATTAGATTGTTACGTCAGGTGGGCGGTTGTCCATATCAAACACTAGTTTCCATTCTCCAGCGTCATTTTTTCTAAAAATAACCACTACACGACCAGACTCTTCAACCTTACTGCCATCTTCTGGGTTGGTTCCTGTTACTCTAAATTGTCCTGCGAGATAGCCTAAACCATCTACGGCAATGGCTTGCTCTTCTTTAAAAAATACTTTTGGTTGAATGGCAAAACTATTTATAAAACCTGCTTTAACTGTAGGGATTCCTATTTCTATAGGTTTGGCACTATTTGCATAAACGATTTCTGGGTCATATACAGCCATTAATGCTTCTATATCATTGTTATTGAATGCATCGAACCACTGATTCAATGCATTTCTAACTTCTTCTATTGGACTTTTACTCATTATTATATGTATTTGTTATCTTATTTTTGGATTAAAAGGAGAAAAGCTAATTAGCTTCCAGTCTATTTTATTGTGAAATTTAGTTTGTATCCATTGCGTAGTCTTAAATAACCAATACCGTCCTGTTCCCATTGTTTTTTCTAAATCGATAGATGCTTCTTGATCGAAAACAAGTTCGGTTTCTCCAGTAAGTTGTAGAGAATGCCCTTTTTCAAAATCTATGAAAAGTAAACCAGCTTTCGGAACTTGAATAAAATTTCCTAATGTATTAAACAGATTATTACCTATATAATCGGGTATTTTAAGAGCGCCGTCGTCGAGTATCTCTACAAAGCCTGTTGCGCCACCTCGGTGCGAAGCATCCATATCACCTGCTTTATTCATACTCCCCATGAAAAAAGTATCCGCTTTTTTTATCCATTGTTTATGAAAATCGTTGAGTAGTGCTCCTTTAGATGTTTCTACTCCAAGTTTAGAAGGTGTATCGGCGAATACAGGTACTCGTTGTTGAATGTATTTAGGGCAATTAGGATAGGCCTCGGTTATTGTTACCTCTATTTTATCAGAAAATAAAGAAGCATCGCCATTCAATCTATATCTAGTTCTACTAGCAGTATCTATAAACAGAACACCGATTTTAGATTCTTTTTTTAGATTGTCAAACAAAATATCAGAAGAAGTACTTTTTAATTTATTTAAATTAATAGCTATTTGTTTTTGCTCTTTTACTTTAACGAGTCCCTCATTTCCGAGTAGCATAGAAGCCCAAATATTGCCATTTACATCTAAAGAGCTTAAAATAATCGTAGATTGCTTTTCAATAAAAGGAATTAACTGTGCTACTATATGGTCTTTTAATAAACGTTCGGCCAATGCAGGGTCATGCCAAATGTTGTATTTGTTTTGGATTTCTAATTCACCTTGATGGAAATGCGTTTTTTTCATGATTTAGAACTATAGATCTTATTGTATAGTTAAAAAAGTAGACTTTAGGAATTGTCTTAACATCTAATATGCTTCTAAAGTTTTCTTTCGGATTCTTTTATTTCTAGATCGTTAATACTTGCATAGCGTTTACACATTAAACCATCTTCATCGAATTCCCAGTTTTCATTTCCATAAGCTCTGTACCATTGACCTTTTTTGTTTTGGTATTCGTATTCGAATCGTACAGCAATTTTATTGTCTGAAAATGCCCAAAGCTCTTTTTTGAGTTTATAGTCTAATTCGTTTTCCCATTTGTCTGTAAGGAAGTCTTGTACCTGTTTTCTACCATTAATAAACTGGTTGCGGTTTCGCCATTCGGTATCTATAGAATAGGCAAGCGATACTTTTTCTGGATCTTTACCATTCCAAGCGTCTTCTGCCATTTGTATTTTTTGTTGAGCAGTTTCTTTAGTAAAAGGAGGTAAGGGATGTTTTTTCATAAGTTAAATTACCGAACATTCGGTTTGTTTTAATGATAAATTTTAGTTCTTTAGATAGCGGTCTTCAATATTTTTCAGAGTATTCTTAAAAATATTAATGTCGTTCATGCCTCTTGAAACGATTAAACTACCCTGAATTTCTATCAATGCTTGTAAGGCATTATTATGGGCATTTTGTTGTGATAAGCCTAATGCAGTACCAACATTAGTAAATGTAGTTACCCAAGCATCCATACCATCTTTTATTTGTTCTGCGAAAAGCGTTAAGCCAGCTTGCATAGACAAAGCTCTAAAAATACAATCTTTATTTCCCTCATCGTAAAATAACTTAATTTTAGATAGTCCATTTTTTAGTCGAAGTTGTGGGGCAGTATTTGTGTCTAATAGAGATGCTATAATATTTTCTTCTACCCATTTTCCGATATCATCGATTACTGCTGTAGCCATTGCCTGCTTACCATCAGGGAATCGATGGTAAAGGCTTGCTTTTTTCAATCCAGTTGCCTTTGCTAAATCATTTAAACTAGCTCCTTCGTAACCTTTAGATCGAAAAACATTAGTTAGACCTAATAACATTTCTTGGTCTATTACTTTTTGTGGTCTCATGGTACTAATGTAATAAAAAAGGTTTAGTTACCAAACAATCGGTAAAAAATATTTCAATATCGATGATAGAATTATTATTAAGACCTTCGATAGTACTTTATACATTTCATCACTAGTATCCGAAAGTTTTAAGTTTTAGAAATGATAATAAATATTTTATTTAGAGTGTCTTGTGAATTTTTGAAGCCTAAAAATTTTAGAAAATATATTTCCTAAGATGGATTGAAAAAGTCTTAGACGAAAACGTCCAATGTATTGATATATAAAAGTCTATTTTCTCTTCTCTTTCAGTGAAACGGTCTATATTCTAAAGTTTCGAATGCTAGTGACATTTCATTTAAACACGATAGGTGCTTTAAACCATTTCCTATATGTATTTACTGAATTTAAATGCGCCTTTAAAAATTTTACGTCGGCATAAAAAAGAACCGTAGTATGTACTATGCTTATTTTTTCTGACTTGTATAATTCCTAAATTCATATAGGAAATGGTATTACCCTTTATTTATTTTAACTTTTAGGGTAGGTTCGTTAAAAATTATAATAGCTATTTCATGAATCACGTATTTGTTAGTATACACAATGTGTTAAAAGTGTTATTAATGATATTCTAGATAATTAGCCATCCCCTGTTTTTTAATCGAATGTAAAACTGAGTTGATTTTGATCTAATGTAGGTATCGGAGTTTGTGTTTTGTGCCTAGCTCTAGTTGGCATTAGTAGAATTGACACAATTCTACTCACTTTATAGTAGAT
>CALFUO010000077.1 GCA_937929895.1 uncultured Aquimarina sp. | reverse complement strand
AGGCTCTATTATTTACAATGGTGCCGACACGAACGATTTAAGTGATTATAGACAATGGTGGCTTTGGGCTCCAGGTGCAAACTGGAAAGAGCCTAAAGGTCCAGGAAGTGATATTAAAACCATTATGGATCACCCTGTCGTGCATGTCTCTTGGTTCGATGCTATGGCATATGCCAAATGGGCTAAAAAAGATTTACCAACAGAAGCAGAATGGGAATTAGCTGCTAGAGGAAGTAACCTAGAACGTATTTATCCTTGGGGTGACGATGCACCGAATGATGATAAAGCACAGGCAAACTACTTTCAAGGAGTTTTCCCTAGACAAAATACGATAACAGATACTTATGCGTATACTTCTCCTGTGGGTAGCTTTAGACCTAATGAAAATGGCATTTATGATTTAGGTGGAAATGTTTGGGAATGGTGTAAAGACTATTTTCACGTAGATTACTTTAAATCTTTAAAAAAGCAAGGTGTTGTAGAAAACCCTGAAGGCCCCAAAATTTCTTATGACCCTACTGAACCCTATATGAAAAAACGTGTTACTAAAGGAGGTTCTTTCTTATGTAATGACTCTTATTGCTCTGGATATAAAATTCGCCGTCGTATGAAGAGTGATCCGTATTCTAGTCAAGATCATACTGGCTTTAGATGTGTGAAACGTATTTCTAAAGAAGAAGCTAAAGTGAGTTCTTTGTAAGAAGAAAATATGTTAAATTTAAAAGATCTAGTTATTAATGCTAACTAGATCTTTTTTGTTTACTAGCTTATGCTTTCATTACGTCTACAAATAAAGCTATTTGAGTTTGAAGTGCGGTCGAGTCCTGTGTCAAATAATCAACCTTTTCAAATCGTCTATCGAATTCGCTTCTTCTATCTTTTTATCTTTTCGCCAACGTACAATTCTAGGAAAACGTGTGGCGACTCCGCTTTTATGACGTTTAGATAAAGCCACACCTTCAAATGCAATTTCAAATACATGATATGGAGTTACACTACGTACAGGACCAAAACGCTCTAAAGTATTCTTCTTAATCCAAGCATCTACCTGTTTGAATTCAGCATCTGTTAAACCAGAATACGCTTTTGCAAAAGTGACGAGTTCTTTTTTCTCTTCATCCCATAACCCAAAAGTATAATCTGTAAATAAATTAGATCGACGTCCATGTCCGCGCATGGCATAGGTCAATACCGCATCAATAGTTAAAGGATCTGTTTTCCATTTCCACCAATCTCCTTTTTTTCGTCCGACACCATAAGTAGAATCTAGTTTTTTAATCATTAGACCTTCACTTTGTTTTGCTCTGGCTTGTTTTCTTTCTTGCGTAATTTCTTCCCAAGAATTTAAGAGTAGTAACTCTGATTTTTGCAACGGAATATGATTTTCAGAAATACTTTCAAAAAGTTTATCTAGCAACTTTCTACGCTGGACATAAGGCAATTCTCGAATATCCTTTCCTTCGGATTCTAATACGTCATAAGCTCTTAAAACAACTGGTGTTTGTTCTAGTAATTTTTTAGAAATATTTTTTCGCCCAATACGGGTTTGTAAATCGTTAAAACTTCCAATTTTTCCGTCTTTATAAGGAAGTAATTCTCCATCGATTACCGTTCCATTGGGAATCACTCCCACAAAATTTTGAAACTCGGGGTATTTATCCGTCACCAACTCTTCTCCCCTACTCCATACAAATACCTCATCATTCCGAATAATTACCTGCCCTCGAATACCATCCCATTTATGCTCTACTCCCCATGCTGACACTTCTCCTAAATTTTGAACTGATTCTTCAATAGGATAAGCTAAATAGAAAGGATAAGGCTTGGATATTTGACTACTGCTATCTTTTTTTAATACCAAATCCTGAAAGGAAATCGTACTCGGATCCCAGTCTCCCATTAATTTATAGGCCAACTCATCTTCCGAAATTTGTGTGGCTTTAGATAGCGCTTTAGTCATTAGTTTTTGACTTACACCAATCCTGAAACCACCCGTAATCAATTTATTGAATACAAAACACTCGTAATAATCTAAAGACTTCCATTGTTCGAAGAGGTAAGCTTTCTTTTCACCCTCTTCTTTTTTCTTTAAAGAAATCATGTCCTGTACAAAGTCCGTTAAGCTTTTAGTCGTTTCTATCTTTGCTTTCGGAATCACTAAAGCAATGGTTTCGGCTAAATCGCCAACAATGTGATACGAGTCTTCGAACAACCACAACGGAATGTTCGATAATTCCCCTGCCCAAGTTCTTAACAAAGTTGTATTTATAGGTCTAGGAGGTCGACGATGCGAAAGTATGGCGATCGTCCACACCTTATCCGCATCATTTGCCTTTTGAAAATACTCTGCTAATGCATTTACTTTAGCATTGGTCTTATTGGTACTATCTAATGTTTTTATGAGCTGAGCAAAATCCTTCACGATACTTCCTCTTTTTTAGTGGCTTCAGCTTCTTCATCTTCGTATTCCGTATATTCTGTTCTTGCATTGTAACCGATCTCTCGCAAGTACTTTGAAAATATATCAGTATATCCATGTGTACAAACTATGTTTGTCGCCTCCGTAGCTTCGATAGCTACTAATAGTCCATACCAATCGCAATGATCTGACATTACAAATCCTCGATCTAATGCCCTACGTCTTCTTGCTCCTCTAGTGGCCATCCAACCACTAGCACTTGCGGTTACATAAGGACTCATTTTACGAATCCATGGAGATCCATGGACACTTGGAGGCGCTATTACTATATTCCTAATTAATTCTTCTTTCTTAGTTTCTTTAGTAATTAAATGTGTTTCTGGAAACTTAGACAATGGACGTAATATCTCAGTCATATTTTCTACTGCTGCATGGGTATATATTTTTCCTATTTCAGCATTTAAACCACTTAATAACCGTTGCGCTTTTCCTAAGGTATATCCAAATAATACAGAGGTTTGGTTATTGGC
>CALFUO010000076.1 GCA_937929895.1 uncultured Aquimarina sp. | reverse complement strand
AACCCCGGTTCTAACAGTTACTCTATCTAAGAGTTCAAATAAATCTACTTTGACATCCTTAATACAAAAATCTTCTTGAAAATCGTTGCCTAGAAAGAATGGTACGGAAAAAGATACTCTAATTTGACTTGTTAATTCGACAACACCACATGGACCTTGTCCTTTTACTGTGTAGGTATAAACCCCTTCTTGTAACACAGGTAAGTTCGGATCTCCTTCAATAAAGATACCTTGGTTATCACTTGAAACATAATCGAATGGACCTGTCCATATACCATCGTCTTGTATAGTTTCGCCTGCAGAGGAAGTTAATTGATCAAAAAGTACTAAATCTCTCCCATTAGAACAGACCGTTAAAGTAGTCCCGATTCCTGGTCTTGGAAAACTACTTTCATCAAAAATTTTCAGCGTCATCGATTGGGATTTACCAACACAAGGAGGTGTTGCTGTAACATCGTACCTAAAATGATAAGTTCCGCCAGAAAGACTCGTATAATCTAAAACCCCATTCGTATCAATCAATGTTTGTAACGAAGGTAAGTCACCTCCTTTATCATCAACTGCTGTGAAAGTACCGTCCAAACTTGCACTAATATCTAGAAAATTAAATAAATCGAAGGTTGTTTTACCTGTTAATTTACATACCTCCTGATCAAATCTACCTGTTACCCTTAAAGGTTCTACAAAACTAATAGTGACTTGTGAGGTAACAACTTCTCCTGTACAAGCTCCTTTACCTTGTACTGTATACGTATAGATACCTGGCTGAAGTACAGGAAGTGCAATGTTACCATCTTCGAAAGTTCCTGTGTGGTCAACAGATTGATATCCATTAGGTCCTACCCAACTTCCTGTAGGATCGGCAATATTTCCTGGATCATTATTCACCAAATCATAAAGTACAACTGAAAGATTATCTGTACATATATCTACAGGTACATTAGCCCCTGCATAAGGAGCTTTTGTTACGTCCAATGTTAAAGTAGAAGTATCTGTGCATCCTTCTATTGTGTTCGTAGAATAGGTGAAAACATATTGACGATCTCCATTTACTATAGGGATATTTGGCACTTCGTAATTTTCGTCGACTACTTGTCCGTTATTATCAATCCAAACTCCTGTTCTAGAAACAGCTCTAGTCGGGGATTCTGAAACTAACATATCTGTTAGATTCACTACTCCTGCATTACTACATAGAGTTGCTACTGTGTTTTCTCCGGCGTATTCTAGAGGTAAAATAACAACTTGTATCTCACCACGCTTTTCATCACAAGTCATACTACACATCTCTCCTCTTCTAATACTCTCTATACATTCATTATACACCGTCGGGGCATTAATCCATGGGTCTACGATATATTCGAATATGTAAGTGCCTGGGGGTATAAAGTTTGATGGAGGGTCATCTGGATCTGGAGTCAAAAAATTAAATACACCTCCTGTATCTTCTAAATCTACAATTGGCTGTCGTATACCATCTATATCTCTAGGTCCTTCCTTATATTCCCAACTGGTAAATTCACTGCTATTTTCATAAATAAAGTCTGTACCGTCCTCATTAGTAAACTCAATAAGATCGAATAATCGGACTGATGTAATACTTCCTTCTTCACAAAATCTATTCGTATTTGTATTTTGAGTAAAATCTCTTAAACCTTCAAAAACGGTAATTAAAAGATTTGTGGTATCATTTTCACAAACCCCTGACCTCTTTAAAACAACATATCTTGCAGGAACATCTATATGACCGAAGCGTTTATTATTAGGTATGATCACTTCATCCATATAAATCTTATGAAAATCAATTACACTATCCTCGGCATCTGAATTTTGAGGGTTTACATCTGGTTGCCAATTACCATTCAGGTCCTCTCCCTCTAAGTAGTCATCATCTGTTAAATCTAATTCGTTATAAACTAAATCTGATTCTGGTATGGTGGGGTCATTAATTTCATTTAGAATATCAAATTCACAGATACCTGGATTTTTAGTATTACCTGCAAAAACTTGGCGAACAATAGATACACTTACATCAACACTTCGTGTTGTTACACACCCTGTAATCGAGCTCGTTACTTTATACCTATAATTGATCAGTAAATTATCTATTGAATTTATCCCGCCACTGTAGGGAACAGAAACTCTTTGTATAGAGTTATTTAATGGAATTTCTGCTCCTGATATATCTAATCTAAACCATTGGCCATTCAAGTGTGGTGGAGGAACTTGGTTGTCTGATGTCAAAGTTGAAAAAAGATCGAAACCCTCTTGAAATACACCTTCAGTATTTAATATTGCATGGTTATCACACACTTCAAAGTTAACATTATTCGATCCTGAAGGTTCTTGTGCAACACCTGGATATGGTGCTAATAACAGTCTAATTTCAACAATACAATTTGTCCCTTGTGAAAGCGTAAATAGATAATCATTTTCGTTTACAATTGTAGTCGCCTCTTGAAGTTCCCAAACAGATACAACTCCTGTAACTTCATTTAACACAAGTCTTAATTCAGATGTTGTACTCCACGTAGCTCCTGGTGGAATAGCACTACCTGTTCTTAATGTATAAACTTCATTTAAATCTAATAAACCATCTGGAATAGTATCGTTGTTATTGTCTAATATTGATATATCACAAATTTCATGATCTAGTCTAGGTTGATTACATTGCGCGGAAGCAAACCACGTAAACCATAAAAAGCTTACTAGTATGCTGTGTTTAAAGTAAAAGTTCAAAGTATAGTAATTATTTTGAGGGCAAAATAATAAAAGATTAAATTAATCCATCTACTAATTTCAACAAAAACGTTAGTTGTGCTTCTCTTGTTAAATTTGAGTTGTTTAATAAAATAGCGTCCTCTGCTTTTTTTAATGGAGAATCGTTTCTATTTTCATCTATAAAGTCACGTTCTTCAACATTCGTAAGCACCTCTTCAAAAGTAACAGTATCTCCTTTAGCAATCAATTCATCGTATCTACGTTTAGCTCTAACTGCTGCATCGGCAGTCATAAAAATTTTTAATTCTGCATTTGGAAAAACTACGGTACCAATATCACGGCCATCCATAACAACACCTCCATATTTTCCCATGCCTTGCTGAAGAGAAACTAACTTTTTTCGAACCTTAGATATACTCGCTACAGGACTAACCCATTTGGCAACTTCTAAACCACGAATTTCATTTTCTACATCTATATCATTCAAAAAAGTGTGCATTTTGCCATTAATATTAGAAAAACTAACATCAATTAAATCTAAAGCAGATACCAACTGCTCTTTATCTAACCCTTGTTCGCTAATATAATTTTGTTGAATAGCATATAAAGTTACAGCACGATACATTGCTCCTGTATCGACATAAATATAACCTAACTGTTTCGCCAAAGATTTTGCAACCGTGCTTTTCCCCGTAGAAGAGTGTCCATCGATAGCGATGGTTAATTTATTTTTAATATTTCCCAAAGTTTAGATTTAATCCAAATGTACTTGTCGAACCCGTTAAATTATAACGTGTCCAAGCATAATTAAATTTAAGCTTTCGAATCTTTAATCCGAAACCTGCCGAAAGGCCTGCAAAAGAACGCTGGTCGATTATTTTAAGCTCCTCTGCTCTTCTAAAATTA
Source organism: uncultured Aquimarina sp. (assembly GCA_937929895.1). Taxonomy (GTDB): domain Bacteria; phylum Bacteroidota; class Bacteroidia; order Flavobacteriales; family Flavobacteriaceae; genus Aquimarina. The sequence continues at coordinate 6,157 of CALFUO010000076.1, read as the reverse complement.
AAACCTAAACGCAAATTCACTGCTTTTTTTGGAAAGAATTCTGCTCCTATATTTACGTGTCTTAGTAAATTATTAAAAAAACTAGGATCGTCAACTCTTGTACCTTCTCCGAAATCATTTTCTTGATTACGATTCTCGTTTGTAAAAGCCAGTTCGTACTGCTGAAGGTTTTGTATATTTAAATGCCAACGTATTGGTGCTTGTTTAAGGGTCTGTGCAATACCAAAAGTTACCTCTAGAGGTAAATCTTCTTCGATACCGGCATATGTTGTTAATTGTTTCCCTATATTTCTAATAGATAATCCTATATTAAGATCCCATTCTTCTTTTACATAAAGAACACCAATATCACCGGCTACACCTAAAGACTGATATTGTTCTAAACTCGAATTAATCATTTTTACATTTGCTCCTACTCTAAAATTAGAATTCGGTAATTTATATCCATATCCCAAAGAAAGAGCTCCTTCATTAGCTCCAAAATTCCCTGTAGAATTTCCATCTAAATCAAAACCATCAAAATCCCCGTAATCTATATATATAACTCCCAAATGAAATGTATGATAAGTTCTTGGGATGGTATAAGCCGTTGCAAACGCTCCATAATTAATATCTGCAAGATAATTGGTATAATTTACAGAAAAATTAGCTGTCATTGTTTCGTTTATTGCAGCTGGATTGTATAGACCTGCAATGGGGTTACTTCTATAATCTGTTACTAGTTTCCCACCCAAAGCAGCATGTTTAGGGGCTGTTTCTAAATTTAAAAATTGATAAGTTGCTCTACCCCCTATTTGAGAAAAACAATTAACTAACAAAAAATAACCAATATAAAAGGATACTATTTTTTTCATTTGTAACAAAAATAAACGAATAGTTTACTTTAACGATATATTAGTAAAATTATTTTTACGAATATAAAAATGAACAATATTTTAGAAGTCACTAAGCATTAAAAAATGAAAGTTAAACAATTTTTAGTATTCCTTGTTTTTGGGGTATCTAATCTTATTTCTTATGGACAAGAGTATACTTTAAATGGTAATATCCAAGATACTTTTAATCGTGAAAAATTAATCGGTGTAAATGTTTATGTAAAAGAACTAGATAAAGGAACAACAACAAACAACTATGGGTATTATACTTTAAGCTTACCCAAGGGGGACTACGAAATTTCATATTCATATGTAGGATATAAAGTCACTACTGTAACCGTTTCTATTAATGGTAATATTAGGCAAGATGTCTTGCTTACTTCCATAGAAGAAGGTTTAGAAGAAGTCGTTATTTCTAAAAACAAACAACAAGTCCAAATTAAAGGAACTGAAATGAGTACTAATGTACTTACAGGAGAAACCATCAAAAGACTTCCTGCTGTTTTGGGTGAAGTAGATGTTATTAAAGCTATTACATCCTTACCAGGAGTAAGCACGGCCAACGAAGCAACTTCTGGATTTAATGTTAGAGGTGGTGGTAGTGATCAAAACTTAATTCTAATGGATGAAGCCACATTATTTTCTTCATCTCATTTATTTGGAGTATTTTCTATTTTTAATCCAGATATCGTTAAGGATATTAAATTATACAAAGGAGGAATCCCTTCGCGATATGGAGGAAGGTTATCTTCTGTATTAGATATTCGACAAAAAGAAGGAAACAAAACTGAATTTCACGGAGAAGGTGGTATTGGCTCTGTAAGTAGCCGATTACTTCTAGAAGGACCAATACATAAGGGGAAAACATCTTTCATTGTTGCAGGGCGTGCTTCTTATGCACATTTGTTTTTACCTCTTTTAGACATCGATAATAGTGGGAGGTTTTATGATTTTAATTTAAAGTTAAATCATCAAATAAACGATCAAAATAGTTTTCATCTTTCTTCTTATGCTGGTTTTGATAATTTCGAAATCGATGGTGTTTTTGCGAATAACTACGGAAATAGATTTACCAATGTGCGCTGGAATCATATTTTTAGTAATAAATTATTCTTAAATACCTCTTTAATTTACGCTGATTATTATTATAATTTCGATCTAGATATAATCGACTTAAGATGGAATTCTGATATAAAATATTTTAATTTTAAAACAGACTTCGAGCATCACCTTAAAGATGGTATCGATGTAAAATATGGTCTGAATGCATTGATGTATACGTTTAATCCGGGAAAGGTTTCTAGCTTAGGGGATTCTAACCAATTTATAGACGAAATTTTCACACAAAGAAAAGCTTTAGAAGGAGCATTGTACGCTGAAGTTGACATCGAACTACTACCTAAATTAAAAACAAATTTAGGGTTACGATTTAGTCAATTCTTTCGCTTTGGAGAACCAAATATCAGTATTTACGAAAACAATCAACCTGTTTTTTTTGACATAACTACCAAAGTATATAAAGAAGCTGATCCTATTGATTCGTTTTCTTTGTCTAGAAGTAAAGTGTGGAAAGATTTTTATAATCTGGAACCTCGAATAGGTCTTGCTTATGAGATTAATGATAGTAACTCTGTAAAGGCTAGTTACCAAAGAACAGTTCAGTATATCCATTTAATTTCAAATACTACAACTCCTGCTCCATTAGACATTTGGGAACCGAGTGGCGGATTTATAGATCCACAAAAAAGTGACTTATTTGCTCTTGGGTACTTTAAAAATATTCTTGATAACGATTATACCATTTCTACAGAAGTATACTATAAAGACATTCAAAATCGTGTAAACTTCTTTGATGGTGCAAATATTATAGCTAATAAAAATATTGAAAGAACATTGCTTTTTGGTAAAGGACGTTCTTATGGTTTAGAAGTGTTATTTCAAAAAAATCAAGGACGTTTACAAGGGTGGTTAGCATACACACTTTCTAGAGCCGAAGAATTGATTCCTGGAAGAACGCCCGAAGAAACAGGTATTAATAATGGCAAATGGTTTGCTTCGAATTTTGATAAAACACACGATCTTACTTTGTCAGCAAACTATAATTTAAATAAAAAATGGAAATTGAATGCTACATTCAATTTTAAAACAGGGCTACCGGTAACTTACCCAACAGGAGGAAAGTTTAGATTGAATAGCTTAGAATTAAATGCTCCTATTTTCGGAGATCGAAATGCAGAACGATTACCTAGCAATCATCGTTTAGATCTTTCCGCAAATTACACTCCTAAACCAGACAGTAAAAAGAAATGGAAAAGCGAATGGATTTTTAGTATTTATAACCTTTATAATCGTATGAATGCTACATCGATCAGTTTTGAAAGAAATGATGACACACAACAAAACGAAGCTGTACAACTTTCTATTTTCGGGGTGATCCCCGCAGTAACTTATAACTTTAAGTTTTAATGTACTATGAAAAAACTATTGTTACTTATATTCCCTGTTTTTCTATTCGTAGTTGCCTGCGAAAAAGTCGTTGACGTTGATTTGAATACAGAACCTTCTAGACTAGTAATCGATGCGGCAATAGAACGCATATATTTAAAAGATAACCTTACAGAGTTTCAAGATAAAATTACTTTAAATCTTAGTTTAACACAACCATTTTTTTCGAATGAGAGTAGTATTGCTGTAGAAACAGCAAGTGTACGTATTATCGCTTTAAGTACAAATACTACCATTCCTCTAGTACATGATACTGAGGGATCGTATATATTAAATAGCGATACTGCTTTTAGTATCGATCCTGATGAAAATTATAGATTAGAGGTGAACTATGGTGGAGAGTTATTTATTGCGACAGAGAGCCTTGCTATATCTACCCCTATACTCGATCTAAAGCAGGTCCCTTCTCCTGTAGATTTTGATGAGACTGGGCCAGCTGTCAGTCTCACCTTTAATGATCTACCTGGAAAAATAAACTATTTAGTCTTTGATTTTGGCGATGGTGATATTTTTAGTCAAAATGATGAATTTATCGAAGAAGGAAATGATTTTACTTTCTTATCTATCCTTGAGGAAAATGTAATCGAAAATGTTACAGCCAGAATTATTGGTGCTGATAACGATTTTGCTACGTTTATAGATGATATTACAACCATTAGTGATGATGGTGGTGGACCTTTTGGAGTAACCCCTTTTCGTGTTCATGGTAATATAGTCAATGAAACGAATGAAGAAAATTATCCTTTTGGGTATTTTAGGGTAAATGAAGTGTATTCGAAAAAAATTCCTTTAGTAGCTGATGAAACTCTACAATAAATAATAACTTCATTAAATATTAGGTTTACTATATTTGAACATGGACAAATACAAAAGAACAAATAAGAATGTTTTAGCTAGAGGTGTAAAGCATCTTGCTGCTGCATTAGGAACTTTAGTATTAGGTCCTATCACCGTGTACAATTCTTTTATGAATAAAGATCATGCTTTATTTATACCTGTACTAGTGATTGGTGTTATTTTTATGCTACTGGCTATTTTTTTGATTTTTAGAGGAATTAAACTAATGTTAGATAGCTTTTTCAAACAATAGGAAATTATTGTAATAATTTATTATAGATGGCTTACAAATCTTTAGAAGAAGAAAACAAAGCGCTTAAGCAACAACTTGCGAAATACGAGAATCGCAATAAGGATAGAATTAAGCTAGGGGTAAAAGCTACAAAATACCTTTCGACAAAAATATTAGGTTCTAAATTAAAAGCTTCTATTAATATACTTTTAACTGAACTAGAGGAAAAAAAAACCGTTTCTAAAGATACATTATCCGAATTATTTACTGCGATCTTTGTTCGCATCACTCGTATAGGTTTTTTCCTTGTACTAACGACTATAGTACCTACACTATTAATCTTTTTACAAGTCTATTACTTAAAAAACTCTAACCAATTAATACGTTCTCAAAATAATCGCTTAGATCAACAAACTTACTTACAAGAAGCCTCTCGTAGAAGTTTCATGATAGGGGTTTTGGATGAGATAATGAAAGATATTAATAAAAAAGGTACTACTGTTTACAAGACTGATTTTGCCAGGCTAAATGCTATTAGTAAAAACTTAAAACCTTACCGTTATCTAGACAATGATCACTTAACTAATAAACCGTCCAGTCCAGAACGAGGATACCTTGTACTTTCGTTAATCGAAAGCGAACTGAAACTAAGTGCTAAACTTAAAGAGTCCCATGGACCTATTTTAAGTGCAATTGATTTCGATTATGCAGAATTAAGAGATATCAATTTAAAAAGAAAAGAAATAAACAATCTAACCATTAAACATGGTATTTTAGATGGATCAGATCTTACGAAAGCAAATTTTGCTGGCTGTACATTCGAAAATTCTAGCTTTTTAAATACAAGGTTTAATAGTTCGGATATTTTAAGAACTACTTTTGAAAACTCTACTCTAAAAAACACAAATTTCTCTAATGCCTTTATTCAAAAATGCAGTTTTAATAATACTGTTTTAGAAAACACAAATTTCTCTAATACAGATGTAAGAAACGTATCATTTAAAGGAGCTAAACTTATAAATACTAATTTCAATAATACTGAAGTTTCTCCAAATTGGATGAAGAAAATGAAAACAGAACTTAATGATGCAGATTACAGTTATCTTGAAGAAAATTATCAACTTAAAATCAATGGTAAACGTGCTATTATGATTCGTAAGTAAGTTTTACTATATCATTTAGTCTTTTCAACGAATTGTAGTGACGTTACCGTATCTCACTAGTATCCGAAAGTTTTAGAAACGACAACTAATATTAAGTATTTCATTTAGATTATTTGAAATTTTTTGAAGCTTAAAATTTTAGGAAATATATTTTCTAAGGTGAATCGAAAAAAAACTTATACCAATTCGGAAATAATATGGTTGTAATTAAAAAGAAAAATATGGATTGATAGTTTTTTGATAACATAACTTATTTTAACACTTCCATAATTTTATCAAAAAACTATTTTCGAAGCACTTTCTTCTTTCTAAATTTGATCTAGATCTAGAATAATTATGACGAAGCAAGAGAAAGTAGATTTTACTATAAAAACTTTACAGGAATTATATCCAGAAATTCCTATTCCTTTAGATCATATTGATCCCTATACGTTACTAATAGCTGTCTTGTTGAGTGCTCAAAGTACAGATGTTAGAGTTAACCAGATCACCCCTCTCCTATTCGAAAGAGCTAACAATCCATACGATATGGTAAAACTTTCGGT
>CALFUO010000075.1 GCA_937929895.1 uncultured Aquimarina sp. | reverse complement strand
TAAAGAAACAGGAGAAAAATTACTTTTTAAAGCCAATTCAATTTCTTTAGTAGAAAAGTCACCCTCGGGTCCAATAAGTATTAGAAACGCTTGTTCCGAGATGTCTTTAAGTCTTTGTTTTAAAGAAACTTTTTCTTGCTCCTCACAGTGGGCAATGTATTTATTAGTAGATGAGTCTTTCGTGTTTTTTACGAATTCCTTGTAAGAAATAGCTGTATTCAAAACAGGGAAATGATACTGTAAAGACTGCTTGGCTGCACTTTGAATGATTTTTTCAAAGCGTTCTGATTTTATTGTTTTTCTTTCACTGTGATCACAGATAATAGGAGTGATCTCAGTGATTCCAATTTCGGTAGCCTTTTCTAAAAACCACTCATAGCGGTCATTCATTTTAGTTGGAGCTACGGCCAAATGAATTTTTAGAGAAGAAGCTTCGTGAAATTTTGCTTCCGTAATTTCTGCAATACATTTATTCGGAGTGGCAAGGCTAATTTCAACCTGAAATAACCACCCTTTACCATTCGTAATGTTTAAAAGGTCACCCTCTTTTTTACGTAGTACTTTTACGATATGTTTACTTTCTTCTCTGGTAAAAGTATGAGAAGTGGTGTCTTTAGAAATAGAAGAATCGTAAAATAACTGCATATTAAAAGTGTGTTCTAGCGGTAGCAGTAACGTTTAGGTCTGCGAAGTCTTTTTGTAAATATTTAAAATACCCAGTAATTCCAATCATAGCAGCATTATCTGTAGTGTATTCAAACTTTGGAATAAATACGTTCCATTGATAACGTTTTTGGCAATCCAAAAGCATTTCTCGAATACCAGAATTGGCAGAAACACCACCACCGATAGCAATGGTTTTGATTCCGGTTTCTTTTACTGCTTTTCGGATTTTATCTTTTAAAATATTTACTAAGGTATATTGAATAGAGGCACATATATCATATAGGTTTTCCTCAATAAAATTCGGATTTTCTTTAGTTTCTCTTTGAATAAAATAAAGCACTGCAGTTTTAAAACCACTAAAGCTAAAATTCAATCCTTTTACATTGGGTTTAGAGAAAGGAAAGGCTTTAGGGTTTCCCAGCTTAGCATATTTATCGATTAAGGGACCACCAGGGTAGGGAAGACCAATAGTTTTTGCACTCTTATCAAAGGCTTCTCCTATAGCATCGTCTATGGTTTCGCCAATAATTTCCATTTCGAAATGATCGGTAACTTTTACAATTTGTGTGTGTCCCCCACTAATAGTTACACCTAAAAAAGGAAACTCTAATTCTTTTTCTTGATCATTTTTTATAAAATGAGCGAGTAAGTGGCCTTGCATATGATTCACATCGATAAGAGGAATTCCTAAGCCTAACGATAATGATTTAGCAAATGAAACTCCTACTAAAAGAGAGCCCATAAGTCCAGGGCCTTTAGTAAAGGCAACAGCATTAAGTTGCTCTTTGGTAATTTTGGCTTGTTTTAATGCGGTATCTACAACGGGAACTATATTTTGTTGGTGTGCTCGCGATGCTAATTCGGGAACTACACCTCCGTATTCTTCATGAATTTTTTGAGTTGCAACAACGTTAGATAATACAGAGTCATTTTCTAATACAGCAGCAGCTGTATCATCGCAACTCGATTCGATAGCAAGAATGTAAATCTTTTCTGGACTCATCCCTTATAAATGGGCATAGAAATTGTTAATATTGCTACAAAGTTAACTCATTATTAAGTGACCAGAAAACTAATCAACATACTGTTTCGATTCATTGCCATTTTGGTGCTGATCTTAGCGCTAGTTTTGATAGTTTTTTCAATACCAAATGTACAGAGCTACTTTGCAGAAAAAGCTACTTCCTTTTTAAAGGAGAAATATAATGTAGGTATTGATTTACAAGGTATTCGTTTAAGTGTTACAGGTGATATAGTTTTACAAGAGCCTTTTGTAAAAGACCATCATAACGATACTTTGGTTTATGCAAAAACGATCAGTACTTCGTTAAGAGGGTTCAACCAGATTTTAAAAGGAGATACAAATTTACCATATGCTATTTTAGAAGAAGCTTATGTGAAAATGCAAATTTATCCGAATGAAGAAATCGATAATATGCGTGTTTTTATAAATTCTTTTAAAAAGAATAAAAAGAAAAGTAATAGGGAATTTAAACTTCATATAGGCCGTATTAACCTAGAGAATTCTAAGTATTATTTTTCTAAAAAGGGCTCCGAAATACTACCAATTATCTTAAAGAACATAGACCTAAAAGCAGTAGATTTAGATTATAGAAACAAAGAATTTCATATCAGTAGTCAAGATATGCATTTTGTTTACAATAATTATATAGATGTCAATCAAGCTTTATTAGCCTTCACTTATCAAGTAGGGCATTTGTATTTTGATATTGAACAATTCGAAACTAATGCGGGGTCAAAAATTTCTGGTGCTTTAGCTTTAGATTATAATGCAGATGGGGTAAGTTTTAGTGACTTTAATAATTGTGTAGTTTTAGATGCTTTAGTAGAGAAAAGTAGAGTAGCCTCTAATGATATTCACTTTTTTTATGATAAGCTAGGTAGAAAAGAGTTTTTTGATATTGAGACAAAATTTTATGGAACTTTAAATGATTTTCGTTTAGAGGATTTAAAATTAGGAGGATTAGGTAAGTCTAAAATTATTGGAGATTTATCTTTTTTAGGGGTACGCTCTAAACAATTAAAAGAAGATTTTAGATATAGCGGAAATTTACAAAAGTTACAGACGACAAAAATAGATTTAGAGCGTTTGTTGCCTAGTTTGATAAAAGATAAATTGCCTGAAAAATTAGAAACTCTTGGGGCAATTGATTTTACAGGTAAAGTTTCAGGAACATCTAAGGATATCGATTTTAAAGGGAATATTACTTCTTTCTTAGGAAATGTTGAAGCAGATTTAGAGTTTCTAGAAGTTACAGAACCAGAAAATACAAAATACAAAGGGCATATTACGGTTGATGATTTTGAGCTTGGAGCGTATTTTAATAACAAGAAACTAGGGCAAACTTCATTCGATTTGAAGGTGAATGGTAAAGGTTTTCTTTTAGGTAGTATTTCAACAATTCTAGAAGGAAACTTTTCTAAGTTGTATTATAATAATTATCAGTATCGAGATATCAGTGTTTTTGGTTTGCTCGACGATCCGGTTTTCGATGGTAAGATTATCGCTAAAGATCCAAATTTTGATTTGTTTTTTGATGGAAAAGTTAACCTAGAAGAAGGGCATAATGATTACGATTTTAAGGCAGATGTAAAGTTTATTGACTTTAATAAAACAAGATTATTTAAGCGAGATAGTATTTCTACTTTTAAGGGTATTGTAGATGCAGAGTTAAAGGGAACTACTGTCGATAACGTAGTTGGGAAGATCAACTTTAAGAAAACTACATATACTAATCAAAATGATGTATATGAGTTTAAAGATTTTAATCTAGAGACTGGTTTTTTGAAGAATGGGGATAGATTAATAACTGCTAATAGTCCAGAAATTATTTCTGGATATTTAAAAGGAAAATTCTTGGTAAAGGATATAAAACCTTTAATCAAAAATAATATAGAGAGCTTGTATTTAAAAGGTTTAACCTTGAAGACAATCACAGAAAAGAAATATGTTGATTTTGATTTAAAAGTTTATAACAAGATTCTAGAAGTTTTTTACCCAGAATTAAAAGTAGCTTCAAATACCTTTTTGAAAGGATATTTCTCTGACGACCTAGCCAAAACTAAATTAAAATTCAATTCACCAGAGGTGATTTTTAAAAAAAATATTGTTGAAGGTTTAGATTTAGTAGTAAACAAAGAAATTACTAAGGAGACTGTTTTTAAAATGGATAAGTTTATCAATAAGTGGTATTCGTTAAGTGATTTCGCTATGCAAAATCGTAAAGTAGGAGATTCTGTAGTAATACATATGGATTTCAAAGGAGGTAAGAAATTTAAAGATAACTTTAGCTTTAAAACTTATTTGATACCATCTGATATAAAAACAGAATTTGGAATTAATAAGGCAAATATCAATTTTAAAGATCACGATTGGAATTTGGTGAAATCGAAAGAGATTTCAAATAAAATTGTTTTTGACAAGGTTACCGATTCTATTAGAGCTTATCCAATTCAGATACAACATAAAAGTGAAGAGATTCAGTTTGCAGGAAAATCGAGAGATAGCACGTACAAGGATTTTCAGCTATCATTTGGTAATGTAAATCTCGAAAAAATAACACCTCCTATAGATAGTCTTAATTACTATGGAATGCTAAATGGTAGAGTATTGTTTAGGCAAAAGGGAAAAAGATTTTTACCTCAATTGAATTTGAATGTTTCGAATTTTACAATTAATGATCTCGAAATGGGGGATTTATCTTTGTTTTTTACTGCAAATGAAGATTTATCTAAATATATTTTACAAGGAGCTTTAGAAAATGAAGAGTTCGAAGGGTTGAATATCGCTGGAGAAATTAGTGTAGCGGATAAGGAAACTAAAGTAGCTGTAGATTTACTTTTAAGCAATCTCGATTTGAAACCATTTAACCCTTTGGCAAAAGGGATTTTAACCGATATACACGGAAAGGCATCTGGTAAAGTAAAAGTATTCGGATCTTTGGATGAAATCGATTATTCGGGGCAAGTTCGTTTGAATAAATCAGGATTAAAAATACCTTATCTAAATGTTGGGTTAGACTTGGAAGAGAATAGTATGGTTACGTTTAAGAAGAATGAAATTGTTTTTCAAAAGCAAACCGTTACAGATGCTGCATTTAAAACAGAAGGGATATTCGAAGGAAGTATAACGCATGATTGGTTTACCGATTGGGGATTAGATTTATCACTTAAAAGCTCTCGTTTCTTGGTGTTGAATACGAATGCATCAGATAACGATTTATACTATGGAACGGCATTCATAGATGGTTATGCAACTTTAAAAGGTTCTACCGATAAACCTATAATCGAAGTAGTTGCAAGTAGTGGTAAGGGGACCACGTTTAAAATTCCTATTTCGGATACAGAGTCCATAGGTGATAATTCTTTTATTCATTTTATAACTCCACAAGAAAAATTAGCAGAGGAATTAGGAGAGGAATACAACTTTGATGATATTAAAGGAGTTGAATTGGCTTTCGAACTAGATCTTAATGAAAATGCAGAGGTAGAAGTTGTTGTAGATCAAGAATCAGGAAGTACCCTAAAAGGTTATGGCGCTGGTACTCTCTTGATAGAAATTAATACTAATGGGAAATTTAATATGTGGGGGGATTTTGTGGCCTACAAAGGAACGTACGACTTTAAATACGGGGGAGTACTATCTAAAAGTTTCGAAGTAGAATCGGGAGGAAGCATTAACTGGAATGGTAGTCCGACCGGAGCTTTTTTAAATTTATCAGCTGTGTATAACACAAATGCTAACCCTGCTATTTTACTAGAAAATTCAACAGTAAACAGAAAGATCCCTGTCCAAGTAATTACAAGTTTAAAAGGAGAGCTATTAAAACCAGATCTTAATTTTGATATCAAATTTCCTAGAGCGAGTTCTACATTACGTAGTGAACTCGATTTTATTCTAGCAGATCAAACCATGAAAGAACGTCAAGCTTTTTCATTAGTTACACAAGGACAGTTTTATAGCGATGCATTAATTACAGGGAATAACCTATTGGTAGAAAATCTATTGGTAGAACGTGCCTCTAGTATTGTAAATGGTCTCTTTGCTAATGAAGACGATAAATTTAAAGTAGGGTTGAACTACGTAGCAGGAGAAAGAAATCCTGATCAAGATATTGCAGATCAAGTCGGAGTATCGTTGTCTACACAGATCAACGATCGAATTTTAATTAATGGAAAAGTAGGGGTTCCTGTTGGTGGAATATCCGAGTCTGTTGTGGTGGGTGATGTTCAGGTTGATTTTTTATTAAATGAGGATGGTACATTAAGAGCTACGATTTTTAATCGAGAAAATGATTTACAATTCGTTGGGGAAACTATTGGATTTACACAAGGAGTAGGACTATCGTACTCTTATGACTTTGATACTTTTAAAGAATTATTGAGAAAGGTATTTGTAAAAGCTAAAAAATAAGTCTATTGTTAAGGAACTCCCTCAATTAAGGTACTTTTGTATTAGTAAATAAAGCTTCCTTTATTATTGTTATAGTATCAAAAACCTTCGAAGACCCCCAAACCAAATAAGGCAAAATCATATTTTACAGGGTCACTAGGGTCTAGCTTTCTTAAAGAAGTATCTAATTCTAATAAAGCTTTAGCATCGTTTTGCTTTCGCTTTAATAGCCCAAGTTTTCGAGCTACATTACCAGAATGAACATCTAAAGGGCAGGACAATACACTAGGAGAAATAGAACTCCAAATACCTAAATCTACACCACAAGTATCTTTTCTACAATTCCATCTAAGCCACATGTTTATTCTCTTAGCAGCAGAACCTTTTATTGGGTCACTTATATGTTTCATTGTTCGTTTAGGATGATTCTCCAATTCAAAAAACACCTTTTTAAATTCAGAGATTGCTATTTGAGTAGACCCTTTGGTCACATTTTTGCTTATTACATTTTCTAAACCACTATGCTTACTGTAAATATTCTTTAGGCTTTTAATAAAATAACTTAAATCGATACTATTAAATGTTCTGTGTACAAAACCATCAAGTTTTTCTAAGTTTGATTCCGAATGATTCATAACAAAATCATAAGGTGAATTCCCTATCAAATCCATCATTTTATTAGCATTATTTATAATACTTTTCCTATTACCCCATGCTATTATTGCAGTTAAAAAACCAGCTATTTCTTGGTCTTCTTTTATGCGAAATCTATGAGGAATTTGAACAGGGTCTGAATCAATAAACTCTAAAGTATTATATTGTTCAACTTTACTATCTAGGAATTCTTTAAGCTCAGATTTTGTAATTTTCAAGATGTATAAAATTAGACTGTAAATATACTTATACTAGTACAACATGTTTACGCCCCAATTTATCTTCATAAAAAATACATTAATATTTAGGACTATCAACATTAGAGTACAGTTGTCTATATGTGCGTTTTTAAAGTTTGAATCGTATAATCGAAACATGACAACGAATTTTTAACTTTTGTAATGGATAATCCTAATGTATCTTTAATACAAGTTATTATAGATAAACTGTATTAAGGTAAAGATTTAGGATATGAATTGGAGAAATCTAGATATCGAGCAAAAATTACGAGAGGGTAAAGAAGTTCCAAGTTCAGAAGAATTATATAGCCTTTTAGATAGGGTTTGGACTGAAGAGCATATATCCGATGTATCTGTTTTATTGCGATTAAAAGAAAGGCCTGTAAGGGAAGAGGTGTCTAATCATTTTAATTTAGAGGAAAAAGATTACAAAAATATTTTTCATATCAACGATATTAAGAAGATTTGTATCGATTATCGATTACGCTTCTTAAGTACTCATTATTTTAAAGGAGATATACCTCACGAAGCAATATCTAAAATTAAAGATTTAGAACGTCGTCATAATACATTTTACAAAGGATTCAAAATTATGGCTCCCTCTAAAATGTTTAAGCTTAGTAATGCAGACGATCCGTTACTCTTTATTCCTATCAATAAAAATCACTATTATCTAGTTCATAAATGGGGGGAAGATTTAGCTTGGTATCGCAAGATTTGGGCTTGGTGTTTTAAGAAAGTAGAACATCTATTACTCGTTTGTCTGATAGTAAGTTTTATGATAACCTATTTAATTCCCGAGGGACTGTTTTTTCCTACTCAACACAATTTTTTAAGGTTCTTTATAGAGTTCTTATTTATGTTTAAATCTATTGTTGCAGTTGTTATATATTATGCTTTTGCTAAAGGAAAGAATTTTAATACGGCAATTTGGAATAGTAAATATTTCAACGCTTAGAAATTAGTATATTTGTAGTAAATCACTTTATATGTCTACGGATACGTCAAATACATCTCCACATCATTCTTCTGACTTGTTATGGGGGATATTATTTATTGGGTTGGGATTATTTCGTTTTTACCAGATTATAAGTGGTACTCCGATGTCTAAATTTAAAATTTTTATGGCAGTAGCAATTATAGTTTGGGGAGTGTTTAAACTTTATGTTTACTTTAAAACACGAGGTTATAAGACTATGGAGTAAGCTTATAATATTACAATATATATAAACACTTTTCTAATCATAGCAAAAGTGTTTTTTGTTTAAAAAATAAAATAGTTTGTCTATAACAAAAGTACATATTTCTAATATTTATAAGCTTATAGAGGATCGGAAACCTACACGAGTTCCCTTAATAGAAACAAAAGTACAAGCAGGTTTTCCATCTCCGGCAGAAGATTTTTCAGAAACCTCTATAGATTTAAATAAGGAGCTTATAGAGCATCCACTATCGACTTATTTTTGTAGAGTAAATGGCGATTCTATGCAAGATGTAGGTATTTATGATGGAGATCTTTTAGTTGTAGATAAAAGTTTAACTCCTATAAACGGTAGTATTGCTGTATGTTATGTCGATGGAGAATTTACTTTAAAAAAGATTAAAATAGAAAAAGATTGTTGTTGGCTCATTCCAGCAAATCAAAAATACCAACCCATAAAAATAACAGAGGAAAATAATTTTAAAGTGTGGGGAATTGTAAAACATGCTATTAAATCGTTTTGATGTTTGCTTTAATTGATTGTAATAATTTTTACGCTTCCTGTGAACGTGTTTTTCGTCCAGATTTAATAGGGAAACCTATTGTTGTTTTATCTAATAATGATGGGTGCGTAATTGCAAGAAGTGACGAAGCAAAAGCATTGGGAATACCTATGGGGGCTCCTGCTTTTAAGTATGACAAGGAATTTAAACAAAAGAGAATACAAGTGTTTTCTTCTAATTATGCACTGTATGGTGATATGAGTAGTAGGGTTATGCAACTGCTTCAAACATTTACTCCGGATGCTGAAATTTATAGTATCGACGAAGCATTTTTGAAATTTGAAGCGTTTAATACAAATATAGATTTGGAGCAGTATATGTTTCAAATACAAAAAAAAGTAACACAATCTACAGGTATACCTATTAGTATAGGTCTTGCACCTACCAAAGCACTTGCAAAGGTAGCGAATTCAATTGCTAAGAAATTTAAGAAAAGAACGAAAGGAGTACATATTATTGATTCAGAAGAATTACGTTTAAAAGCGTTGCAATGGATGCCTATTGAAAAAGTATGGGGTATTGGTAGGGGGCATGTGAAAAGACTCCAAAAAATCAATATACGTACCGCTTATCAATTTACCCAACTTTCGGATACTTGGACGAGGAAAGAAATGTCGATTGTAGGATTACGATTAAAAAGAGATTTAGAAGGTAAACCTAGTTTAGATTTAGAGATTCCTATAAATAAGAAAAATATTGCGACAACGAGATCTTTTGATTATGATTACAAAGACTATGAATATGTAAAAGAACGTGTGGTAACCTTCGCCATTACTTGTGCTCAAAAACTTCGTAAACAGAAATCTTGTGCTAGCGCAATACTAGTTTTTATTAAAACCAATAAGCATAAAGAGGGAGAATCACCTTATTATGGGAATACAGTAGTAACTTTTCCATATTCTACAAATTCTGATATTGAGATTTCGAAATTTGCGATTATCGGTCTGAAGCGAATTTTTAAAGAAGGGTATAATTATAAAAAGGCAGGAGTTATAGTAATGGGATTGTCCCCAGAGGCGAATACCCAAATGAATCTATTCAAAAATTCAGATGCTAGGCATATTTCATTAATGAAAACAATGGATTGTTTGAATAAAAAAATGGGAGAAGTAAAATTGAAATTAGCAAGTCAAGATTTAGAGAGAACTTGGAAAATGCGTCAAGAAAGACTTTCACCTAGATATACCACTCGATTAAAAGATATTATAACCGTAAAAGTATAAGTCTTCAATTCAGTTTGTAGCTTCTTATTAACTATAAATTTCCTAAATTCCCCAAAAAAATGAATTATGCTGAAGTTTGATGTAGCTATTGTAGGAAGTGGGCCTTCGGGAGCATCTACTGCGTTAAAACTGGCAAAAGCTGGTGTCTCTACAGTAGTTATCGAAAAGGCAAAATTGCCAAGATATAAAGTCTGTGGAGGAGGATTTGTTTATCGAGGGCGTAAGAATATGTCTTTCGATATTTCAGAGGTAGTAGAGAAGGAGTTTAATACTGTAGATATTTACTTAGGTAAGAAACTTCATTTTCGCACCGAACGCGAACAGCCAATAATTAGTATGATTATGCGTGATTCTTTCGATAATTTAATTATTGAAAAAGCAAAAGAACACGGTATAACTTTATTAGAAGAAACAGAGGTTAAAGAATTAATTCTTAAAGAGAATAAGACTACTCTAATCAAAACTACAGGAAAAGAAGTAGAAGCGAAATTTGTGATTGCAGCAGATGGAGCTTATAGTCCAATAGCTAAAATGGCTGGGTGGACAGAAGATACACGTACCTTAATTCCTGCTTTAGAATACGAAGTAGAAGTTAGTGACGAAGAATATGCTAAATTCTCTAACGAAGTACGTTTTGATATCGATGCTGTACCTGCTGGATATGCATGGAATTTTCCTAAGAAAAATCATTTGTCGATTGGAGTAGGTATTTTTCAAAAGAAGAAATTAAACTTGCATCAACTTTGCCAGGAGTATATCGATAAGTTGGGAATTCAGGATATTAAGAGTATTAGCAAGCACGGTTTTCAAATTCCTGTTTCTCCAAGAACAGATGGCTTTGTAAAAAATAATGTATTCTTAATCGGAGATGCAGCAGGTTTTGCAGACCCTATTACGGCAGAAGGGATTTCGAATGCTATCTACAGTGGTAATTTGGTTGCAGAAGCTATTATAGAGGGAAGTCTAGATCTCGAGATGGTAGAGAGAGGTTATAACGAAAAAATCAATGAGACCTTAGTTCCAGAACTAATGACTTCATTGAAATTATCTAAATGGTTTTATAAACAAAAAACAGTTCGAAATATTTTATTAAAGAAATACGGACAACGTTTTAGTGATGCCATGGCAGATATTTTTATGGGAGACAGAACATATCCAACAGATATCAGTGAGAAGATTCAAGAAAAAGTGAAGAGTTTGGTGCTAAGCTAGTGGTTCATTAAATTCGAAATAGAGCATAAAAAAAGCCTCATAGAAAACAACCTTCTATGAGGCTTTTGATTACTTCTTCTCTAATATCAATGTAGCTTTGTTAAAGTCAGCAGCACTATTAATTACCTTTCTATAGATCTCATATTCCGAAGGAGGAACAATATTTTGATTATAATACTCATCTATGATAATAGTTAATATATTTCCTTCTATAGTATAATTCGATTTGAATAGGAATACCGTTTCTCCCTTACTATTTTTATGAAATTCATCTAAAATTAAAGAGGTTAAATTTTTCACTTCATACCCGTTCGGTATTTCGAAAACTAGTTTTCTATAGTACAGTTTTGTATTTCGATCTTCTGTTGGTTGTGTACGTATTTTATCTTGATACATTTCAATTTGAGGACCTATAAGTTCTCCTATTTTAAATAAATACTTTCTACCAGCTCTATTAATATAACTTGCAGTTTCTAATTCTGCATTTAATAATAAAGGGGCATTACCAAAATCGTTTTTACCATCATTTTTGAAACTAGCTGACTTAACAGTTACATCAGGGTAGTATTGATTCAAGAAGTTTTCTAACACCTCTCCTTTAGATGCTTTAGGATACAAATGTATAAACGGTTGTAAGTAAAGCGCTTTATACCCAGTATAACTTTGCTTAAAGTCAATTGTCGTTTTTGTTAAATCATTTTCATTAACTTTAATATTGACAAACATACTGTCAGTCGATTTCTTATAATCTACAGCTTCGATATATTTTATATTAGTTTTTACCGTATTTGAATTTTTATGAATGGGCGTTATAAACAGGCCATAGTTATCTGTAAAGTATCCATTCGGAAATCCTAAACGTGCGCTAGCATCTATAGGGTCTAAATACTTATTTTCTTTTGATAGATAGAATAAATATTGATTCATGAAGTTATAAGCTTCAAATTTCGGATCGAATTTCTGAGAAACACGATTACAAGTAACTACCAATTGATGTTCAATTTTTAGATACTTCATTAAAATAGCATACAGTTTTATAATCCCGAATTCACTACTAATTTTTTTCTCTAAAATAGAAGTCAACGTTTCCGTTTCTTCAGCTCGTTGTGGAGTCACATAAAATGAAGTTTTTATTTCAGATTCTATAGCTCTTAATTTATCTAAATCGGACTTTAATTTTTTTAACTCTAAAGGTTTTAAAAAAGAAGCAATCGCTTTAGTCGTTTCTTTATCAATAGGCTTATAGGTGTTTTGGTAAGAGCGTTGTGCAAATTGCTCGTAATCAAAAAAACGGAAGTCAGGCTTGTCTACGTTTCGATCTAGTTTGTACACTAATTGTTTTAGTAATGTAGCATACGGAGCTTTCTCTTGGGGTTGTAAACCGTCAATTTCATCAATATGTAATTTCCAATGGTTATGGTTGGTAATAGTAGTGTCTTTTTTAACTTCAGAAAGTCCATTATAACTTTTGAAAGTAAACTCTAGATTTTTAGGAGCAATAACTTCGAAATCTACATTGTATTTTTTGTAATCAGCTTGAAGATCGGCTCTAGCTCCTGTGTATTTAGGATTGTTTTTCGTTACATAAAAATATTCTATAAAAGCACCTTTCTCAATTCCTTCTAGAGCAAAATATTTATAGGTTACCTGTGTTTCTTCATTTTTAGATTCTAGAATTTTTGATGCGTCTAATTCAATTATCTTTTTCGAAGCAGTAATTACACGAGCTTTACTAAGTGCTAATTGACTATCCGAAAATATAGGAAGATATACTTTATTGAATTGCTCTATCTTATCGTTAGAGTTTACCCAAAAGATATTGTGTACCAATTCATATTCGATAAAACTAGATCGATTAACAATAACAAAATCATGAACTTGCTTTTCTTTTATCGCTACCATTTCTTCGTTTTGATGTTTAGAAACATCAAAGTTTTCAATACTTTTTTCGTCCCAAGAATAATTGATGTATTCTGTTTTTAATTGGGCAAAAACAACAGAGGTTAAAAGAAATAATGAATATTTTAAAAGTGATTTCATAAAGTAGAATACTTGTTTGAAGTTTTTTGAATAAAGTCTTGATTCAGTCGATACAATATGTATATTACAAATATATCTAAACAGACGTCTGGTTTAGCAATGTTGAGTGCGTAGGTATTATTTTACTTTTAATACGATAACCTCTTTAAATTGTTGCTGAACTTGATCTACAATTTTATTGATTTTGTTCTGTTGTTCGGGGGTAATTAGTATAAATTTTTGAGAGATATTAAGTTTGTGGGTTAACGTGTTTTCCCCTTGTAAATAATTAATATCGATATCTATGAGATCCGTATGGATCGAAAATTCCTCAGGGATATAGTCGATTATCATATTTTCTGGAATTTCTAAGGTGTTTATATAACTGAGTCTAGCTTTGTATTCAAACTCTCGGTCGAACTTACGTTCTTTCGAGGATTTAAAATTTAAGAGTTCCGTATTCAAATTAAGATTTACGTACACTTCATTCTCGAAATGTTGTACATATTTTTCTAGGACAAAGTTATAATCTAGTATAAATGGTTTATCGTAAGAGAAACTATTATGTTCTTTAAAGTCTTTTACAATGAAATTATTATTTCCTTTTTGAAGATTACCTTTATAATAATCAGTGCGTTGTTCTTTAGAGGTAAGCTGTTCTTGATGAAAGAATAAATCTATTTTTGGGTATCCGTTTAAAGATAATTTTCCACTTCCTTCTAAATCGTAATTAGCGTTTAATTTGAAATAAGCTGAGTCCACAATCGTGTTTCGTAATTCAGAAACAATAGGCACTTTTTTAACTTCAAAACTACCTTCTCCTTTTCCTATTAGCGCTTCTTTTCCTTGAATAAAATTAGAAGGAAAATCAATAGGTAAATACCTCCCTGTAGCATCCAAATAATATGTTGTTCCTTTTTCAGTGTAGGAAAGAATCATGTGGTTGTCTACAGCCGGAGTAGGAAGTTCGTGATAACTATAAGGTACATCTCGAGTACCAATCCAAGTTAAATTCCCTTCTAACCCTGCAATCTTAAGCATTTCGAATAGAATGCTAGAATTATCTTTACAATCTCCGTATTTTTTATTGAAAATATCATTGGCTTCTCTCGGGATAAAGCCACCTAAAGCATATTCGAAAGCAATGTATTTGATGTTTTCTTGAACCCAATAATAAATAGTTTTTACCTTTTCAAGATTAGATTTTTTTCCTTCAATTAGCTGCTGTACTAAGTTGATTAGTTCAGTATCTGTATCTTTTGTGTTTACATCTTTTACTAACGAGTAGTACCAATTATAAAGATCTTTAGTGGACTTTGTAAGTGTGGTTTCTTTATTATTTACAGTATAAGACTCAATTATAGGTATTAGATGTGGAATAAAATATCTTAAATCAGGAGTGCCTCCTTCTAGTTTCATAGCTTCTATATCTTCAGCAAGCCAGCGGTATATATTTTTTCCTTTACTAGATTTTTTAGAATATTCTAGTTGCACACTTTTCAAATTGAATTCTTTGAATTTTAAAAGAACATCTTTACTAGCTTCAATACTATATGCTTGTTTTACTATTGGATGATTAGAAGCAAAGAATTCAGAATTGATAAAACGAGGATTTTTGATCTCTTCTTTGTATTTCAGTGTTTTTCGTGCACCCTGTTCTAGATTAGGGTATTTAAAAGAAAGAATCTTAGTGTCGTCATAAAAGTTGCTGCCAGAATTTTCTTTTTCAGTGAATTTTTCAACTTTAACCTCTCGGTATTTTCCTTTTTCATACACTAAAGTAGCCGCTTCGAAAGATGAAAGTCCATAAAATGAAGAGGTTGAAATAGATTCCTTAACATCGAAACTAGCGGAAGGATTTAATAATAAAATATCCTCGAAATTTTCTTGATATATTTTTAAGGAATCATTTTCGATATCAATCGTAACATGAGTACTTTTTTCTAGAATTACTTGATGAGCCTCAGGATATTTTGCCTTATAAGTTTTATAAAGTTTAGAAAAACTTTGACTATATCCTTGAAATAAAGAAAAAATGCATAAGGTTGCTAAAAATCGTTTTATCATCGACATTAGTATTTTACAAGCTGTAGTGTTTCTAGCTATTGAACTTTTAATAAAAAAGAAAAGTAAGCTATTTTAAGCTTACTTTTTCTGAAAGTTGGGTCAAATTTCATTATTTTGCTAAGAGACAATGACCTTGAGAGTAAGTTAAATTAAGGGGTAATTAAAGGTTTACTAACGAAGGCCAAAGTCCTTTATAGCTAAAAACAGTACTCATTCTTAGCATCAATTGCATCAGCAATAATATTTCTTAAACCAACAATATTTGGCATTTTTTGATATTTAACAAATCTTTTTAGCCCCATTAGCATCACACGTTGCTCATCACCTTCAGCAAAACTAGCAATACCTTCTTTTGCTTTAGTAGTAATATGTTCTATAGCATTGAAAACATATAACTCTGTCATAGCAATTTGTGCTTTTTGAGATTCAGCACCAGAACGAGCGATATTTTTTTCTGTTCTTAAGATCGCAGATTCTGCCATATAAATTTCAATAAGGATATCTGAAGCTGCCATTAATAGTTGTTGGTGTTCTTCTAATTCAGTTCCAAATTTCTGAGCGGCACTACCCGCCACCATTAAAAAGACTTTTTTCATTCCTTTTAATAAAGCTTTTTCCTGAGTAAGAGGAGCAGAGAAGTCAGGAGTATCAAATGAAGGGATTCCTGTTAATTCATCAGCCACAGCCATTGCAGGTCCCATTAAGTCTACGTGTCCTTTGAATGCCTTTTTAACTAGCATCCCTACAGATAACATGCGGTTGATTTCGTTGGTTCCCTCATAGATACGAGAAATACGCGCATCACGCCAAGCGGATTCCATTGGGGTATCTGCCGAGAATCCCATTCCTCCATATACTTGGATTCCTTCGTCCGTACAGTTTTGTGTATCCTCGGAAACAGCAACTTTAAGAATAGAACACTCAATGGCAAATTCTTCAACACCTTTTAATTCTGCTTCTTGATGTGTATTCCCTTCGGCTAAACGAATTTCAATACGGTTTTGTATGTCTTTAGCTGCACGATACGCAGCAGATTCATCAACATAACAGTTGGTTGCCATTTCAGCCAATTTCTGGCGAATAGCTCCGAATTTAATGATAGGAGTTTTAAACTGAATACGTTCTGCAGCGTATTTCGTAGCACTTGTGATTACACGACGTTGGGCATCTAAACAGGCAGCAGCTAATTTGATGCGTCCAACATTAAGAGCATTCATAGCAATCTTGAATCCGTTACCACGCTCAGAAAGCATATTTTCTACAGGTACTTTAGTGTCACTAAAAAATACTTGTCGAGTAGAGGTGGAGTGAATTCCTAATTTGTGTTCTTCTTCTCCCATGGTAATACCATTTGATGGATCGTTTTCTACAATAAATCCAGTGATGTTTTTATCATCTTCAATACGCGCAAAAACAATCATAACATTACAGAAACCTGCATTGGAAATCCACATTTTTTGTCCCGAAATACTATAATGACTTCCGTCATCACTTAATACAGCTTTTGTTTTTCCGCTATTAGCATCCGATCCAGCTCCTGGTTCGGTAAGACAGTATGCTCCAAACCATTCTCCTGTAGCTAATTTTGGTATGTATTTTTTCTTTTGCTCCTCAGTTCCATACAAGGTGATAGGCATAGTACCAATACCCGTGTGAGCACCAAAAGCGGTAGCTAACGATCCTGTAGCCCCAGAAATATAGTCACAGACCAGCATGGTAGAAACAAATCCCATTCCGAGCCCATCATATTCCTCTGGAACAGCAATTCCTAAGAATCCTAACTCTCCAGCTTTACGCATTACTTCTTCTGTAAATGCATAATCTTTCTTTTCAAAACGATCTTTATGTGGCCATACTTCACGATCTACGAATTCTTTCACAGCTTCTTTCATCATTAACTGCTCTTCCGAAAAATCTTCTGGCGTAAATATATTTTCTGCTAATGTTTCTTTGACTATAAATTGTCCTCCGCGGATGATATCTTTTTTTTCCATTTTACTTAGATTTTAGTATTGAGATATGAGAATTGAGATTATTTATTCAAGTTTCTTTGAAAGGCATAATTCATTTTTTGAATTT
>CALFUO010000074.1 GCA_937929895.1 uncultured Aquimarina sp. | reverse complement strand
CTGTAAAACCGTTGCTCCCGCAAAAGCAAAGTGAATTACTAGAACAACCTTTATGGGAAAGCTTACCTAAACTAGAGTCATGAAAATAGCTACTGAAAATATTTCTACGGAAGATACTTCGCAAGCTAGCTTTCCTCCTTTTACAAGAGGTTATGAAGCTATTCCTTATCAACTGCATATTGATGAACGAAGAACAATTGATGACCTAGAAACTCTACATAGCTTTTCTACATCTGATATTGTAGCGATATTGAAATCTTTTCAGCAGCAAAAAAACATAGATCTTTTACTATCTACACCCATATTAGACATTGAATTTGTTGCCGGAGTTCGTGCTTTAAGAACTTTAGTCAGTATGCTAGATAAGGACAGTGAAAGCTTAACTACTAGAAAAATTAACTTTTTTATTGAAATAGCTCATTCCGATGATGCTGCGCAAGAATTATTGTTTGCCCAATTTGCTCAGACCAATACGATTCTTTGTGATGAAAAAGATATGGAAGCTTTAAAATTATTGCTGAATCATTTACCTACTCTGCCCATAGATACTTTATTTGGAAGTGAAAATTTAGATAAGATTACGAATCGTATTGTCGAAGAGGTTTATAAGTCCTTAAATACTTGAGCTTAATAAAGATTTAAAGGGCTAGCAAAGCCGTCATTCTGAATTTATTTCAGAATCTAATTAAACTGACTCTCCTAACTTCTTCATGAGACCCTTAAATAAATTCAGGGTGACGAACAATATCCATATTTGCTAAATATAGACACAATTTGTAAATTGTAGTTATGAATGTAAGTTTTACAAATAAACAGAAAGAATATATAGACGCTTTAGTAGCTTCAGGCGATTATCAAAATGCAAGTGAGGCTGTTAGAGATGCTATTCGTCTTCATCAAAAGTATCGAGAGAAAGTTATTGATGATTTACGTTCAGAAATTGAAAAAGGATGGGAAGGTTCGACTAGTCAACGAAGCGTTAAGGATATCATTAATCAAAAACGAAAAGGTCTTTAACCTCTACTCTTCTATATGATTTACGAATTATCCTTAGAGGCTGACTCAGATTTAGAAGATATTTTTGATTACACACACAAAGAATTCGGTTTCGATCAAGCTGTAAAATATTTAACGGATTTAGAAGATTTATTTTTCAAATTAGCTATGCAACCTGAAATAGGTAGAAAACGCCCAGAAATCAAAATTGGCTTACTAAGCTTTCCTCAGGAATCTCATATTATTTTTTATAGAATTCTGTCAAATAAAATAAGAATAGTTAGAGTATTACACGGCTCTCGAGATTTACCTAGATTCTTTTGACTTTAAACTGCTCTAGATTCCGCGTTAGAGATTGAACGGTTACCCCACAGCTTTTGCTGGCTGGCGATAGCCAAAGTCATCAAAAGCGAGGAGTATGAGTGAAAGCTCGACCCGGAGGGTAACGCCCTAAAAATTATTCGACTACAAAACTAAAGCGGTTGCGGGTAGATATATTTATTGTATATTCCTAACATGAACGGAATTGACTTCACAAAAAAAATGCTTCGCGATGATGCTTTGCAGGGTAAGACTATCATTGTAACTGGTGGAGGTAGTGGATTGGGAAAATCTATGACTTCTTATTTTATGGAATTAGGAGCGAATGTGGTCATTACTTCTAGAAATTTAGAAAAACTAAAAATGGTTGCATCAGATTTAGAAGCAACTTATCCCTCTAAATGTCTGCCTGTTGCCTGTGATGTACGAAATATCGAGGAAGTCGAAGCCATGCACGCAAAGGCTATTGAGACTTTTGGACAAGTGGATGTTTTATTGAATAATGCTGCTGCTAACTTTATTGCTCCGACAGAACGTCTTTCTGCAAATGCTTTTGATACCATTATTGATATTGTCCTGAAAGGAACTAAAAACTGCACCCTAACTTGTGGAAAGCACTGGATCGAAACCAAGCAAAAAAACACTTCGGTCCTTAATATTGTGACAACGTATGCCTTTACAGGTTCTGCTTATGTGGTTCCTAGTGCTACAGCTAAGGCTGGTGTATTGGCATTAACGAGATCTTTAGCAGTTGAATGGGCTAAATATGGTATGCGTTTCAACGCCATTGCTCCTGGGCCTTTTCCTACTAAGGGAGCTTGGGATCGCCTATTGCCCGAAGATATTCGAGATAAATTCGATTTAACGAAAAAAGTACCTCTACGCCGTGTTGGGGAACATCAAGAGTTAGCAAACCTTGCTGCTTATCTGGTTTCTGACTTTTCAGCTTATATCAATGGGGAAGTAATTACGATTGATGGTGGCGAATGGCTACAAGGTGCTGGACAAATGAATCTATTACAACAAATTCCTGAAGCGCTTTGGGATCAACTCGAAGCCGCTATTCGCTCCAAAAAGAGAAGTTAATCTCTGATAAAAACGTAACACTTGGTCAAATTGTACTAACTATAAACTAAAAATAGCCTTGGTATAGTAATACTATGCCTTTTATTAACTTGTTGTAAGCAATTTAATACCAGTTCTTATTTGAATTTACCTTAAAAGAAAAAGAAAAAGATGATTTTTGGAATTTTACAAATCATAAAAAATTAGCACAACAGTAGCTACGTTAGTTTTTTATGTTGAAGTAAAATTTTAAAAGGCGCTTTTTAATTCGGTAAATTCAATTAGGAAATGTCTAAACAACCTAATAAAACACGAACGTAAAGTTATTCTTTTTCTATGAAAAAATTTTTAAAGGAACTTTTTGATGTTTTTAGTTTAATGTTTTTTATTACTCTGTCTTGCGGAGTAATTGGAGGAGTCGTTTTAATATTAAAACATTTTGGAGGTTGGATAATTACAGTGCCCTTTATTTGGTATTTTTCTACTAAGAAGGCTATTACAATCATGGCTAAGTTTTCAAAAAACAGAAAAAAAGAATTTAATCTTGAAATTGATAAGGATGATTTGTTTTTAGAATTAAACTATACAAAAGAAGAATGGTTTCCTTTTAAAAAAGAACAAAAGAAAAAAACAGATAAATTAATACTTAAAAGTGGAGCTTGGGTTTTGTTGGTACTTCTTCTTCTTAGGTTTCTAGCTTTTGAAGAATTAGAAGCAGCTTTAATACTGCTAAATTTCACTATCATTACGATTGGTTTAGCTTATAAAACGACATACAAAACTATTATTCAAAATTATAGGATTTTAGAAGACAACTATACTGTTAAATTTTACCTACAAGGATTAACAATAAATAATGAAAATTATATTTACAACAAATACATCGGATTAAATAATTCTTTTGAAATAAAAAACCTAACATTAGATACTATAGAAAATAAAATATTTTTAAAGATCTCATACAAAGCAAACTCATATTTTCAAGGGAGTATTGATACGCCAAGTAATGACTTAACAGCTATTATAGATTTGAAAATTCCTCTTACAGAAAATCATAAAGTTGATGTTGAAAAATTAAAAACTGCTTACAAGTTGCATAAAAAGACATAGGGCATTTGTAGCTTAACCAAAAGGTATTTCTATATCTGAAAAGTCTTTTAAATATAAAAATTGACGTTTGCAAACAAAAAAAACAATACACTCATATTCAACTAAGTAACAAGCTGAAATAATAGTACCCTTCACCTGTGCTTTACATTTCTTATACTAGACATTCTAGTAACAAACAACTAACGAACAATTGTGCTCCTTCGAAATTAAAAGCTGCAACGGACTTTACTAACTTCAAAGTGAATGGTTTTAAACCTGCTTATTTTAACAAAGCGAAAACAATCGTTGGTATTAACACAGGAAAATTTAAGATGTATTTGTTGCTACTACAACTACCTACAAAGGACCCGCTGGTATTTATAATATTAAGATCAATACAAAATGTGAGCTTGATAGCGAAAGTAGATGTCGCATTGCCGTTAATGGCAAACAACAAGGGAACACCGTACACAATCCTGTAATATTTAATACTGGTAAAAAAAGACTACTGGCCTACCAGTCATACTTGGAAAAAAATTGCCTTGAAAAAGGGGAATGAAACACGACTGAATCCAGTTCGGAAACGAACAAAAAGATACCCGAAGGTAATGGTACGGCATATTCTAGAGGACGTTGGACTTCGATAGAACTTTCTTGCCCATAGTTGCTATATTTTAGCATTTGAGAACTAACCTTTTTTGACACTCTACAAGTAAAGAAAAAACACTATTTTTGGCACTCAAATTTGAAAAATGATTTTGGAGAGAAAAATGTATGAATTCGCTATAGTAACCACCATTACAACGGTTACTACAACAACCCTTTGGGGTTAATTCATTTATTTTTTTCGGCTTCGAAAGGCTTTATTGCTTTTCCTGATCAACTACTTTACAACACAATACCTAAAGTAGAAGGTTAAACCAATGCTCTTAAAATGAGCTTTGACTCATAGAATTCGACCCACAATATGGGTAAAATCATTAAATAATATATTCCCATAATTGTAGATGGGGAAATTTAAATTATACCAAAAATGAACGTTCTAAAATTCGGAGGTTCTTCTGTTGCCACGGCACAGACTATCAATCAAGTTTTACAAATTATTGCTTCGCATAGCGAGAAAAAACCATTATTCGTAGTAGTTTCTGCTTTAGGTGGTATTACAGATTTATTATTAAAATCTGGGGCTCAGGCGGCAAGCAACGACTCTCAATACAAAGAGACGCTAGCTGAAATCGAAAAGCGTCACTTAGATACAGTACGCGAATTGATCCCTGTGACTTCTCAAAGTGGAGTGATCAGTACTGTAAAATCTAAATTAAATGAATTAGAATCTTTATGTGAAGGGGCTTATTTACTAAGCGAACTTTCTCCTAAAACTTCGTCTGTGATTGCAAGTTTTGGTGAAATCCTTTCTTCTTATATTATTTCGGAAGCTGCAAAAGTGCAAGGTTTGGATTTAGTATTACAAGATTCTCGTGATTTTATTACCGTGACTCCTGCTGAAAAGGTGACTGTAAACTACGAAATCACTAATGAGAAAATTAATATTTACGCTACTTCTAACAAGGCTAGGGTTACTTTATTCCCAGGATTTATAGCACGTACTGAAGCTGGAGAACCGACTACTTTAGGTCGTGGAGGTTCTGATTTTACTGCAGCGATATTAGCTGCTGCTGTAAATGCTGATGATTTATTGATTTGGACGGATGTTAGCGGAATGTTTACTGCTAATCCAAGAGCTGTAAAACAAGCTAAACCTGTTTCTCATATCTCTTATCAAGAAGCTATGGAATTATCTCACTTTGGTGCGAAAGTGATTTACCCTCCAACGATTCAAC
>CALFUO010000073.1 GCA_937929895.1 uncultured Aquimarina sp. | reverse complement strand
GAGTCTCCTTAATAGGGATCTAGTTTTCCACTTAAATTGAATGACTTAAAAGTTTTAGTGAAGGAGACTTCACTATAATTACTAGAGTAATCCGTGGAGTGACCGTAGAAATAGGATAGGTGTTTACTATAAAAAAACATCTCCCTCAATCCCTCTTCGAAAGAGGGAAGCGATACTTTTATGGTTATTTCAAGTAAGTATTTTTTTTAATGAAATTGCCCTTCTTCATTAGTAGTTTAAATAGGATAAATCCATTAAGTCTAATCCTAATCTTAAGTATACTTATTCAATATATTTCCCGTCAATTACATTAAGAGTAGTACTCTTTTTAACTACATCTTTATCATCTAGGAAATTATTCTTTAAGTCTTTACCATACAAAGAGGCATTATTCTCTATATAATAATCGAATAATTTAGCGGCTACTTGTGGAGCACTGAATGAAGTTCCTTTAACTTCTATATCTTGGGGTTGTCCGTCTATACTACCCTGAACAGTATAAGCCCATTTAGCAGCGATATCTACTGTTTGATCGCCATAATTAGAACCTGATTCACTATTTTCTTCAAAAATTTTAGGTGTATCTTTTCCATCGTGTCCAGCAACAGAAATTAAATTTGTAGATACAGGTAACTTAGTAGCATCGGTATCATCGGGATTAAAAATGGTATTTACATGATTATAACAAGCAGGAAATACTTTTTCTGTATTTAGGTCTTTTCTGCGGTTTCCAGCAGAAGCTACAACAACTGTTTTCTTTAAATTATCGATACCTTCTTTTAAGTAATATAAATTGCTAAGGGAATCTGTATTCACATCGAAATCAAAGCCAAAACTACTATTAACTATTGCAATATTATACCCTTCTGTTTCTAGTCTTTTTAAATATTTAAAAGCACAAATGATATCCCAATAGCTTGCCTCTCCACTTTCTCCAAAAAGTTTCAATGTAAGTAGTTGGAATTTTTCTATGTTGTTAGTTTTCGGAAAATCCAAAGTCTTTAAAAAGGTATTCGTCACATCGGTACCATGAAAACTAGAAGTATCATCAATATTACTAGTGTTATTTACAAAATTCCATCCATAAATATGAGATTCAGAACTTTGATCAGCACAAATAGCACTATTAAAATCAGTAATATCCATAAGATTTACGCTACTAGTATTGAACTGATGGATATCTAAACCAGAATCTAAAATTGCTACTACAGGTAATTTTTTATTACTGGTTACAATCTTTGGAGCATAGAAAGCTGATACTTTATCAGACATAGGTTTATAATGTTTATGATAAGATCCATCTTTATTTTCTCTTAGATTAATCATGTAATTACTCTCCCCATTTGGTCTTACTCTAGGTGTTCTTACTTTTCCAATAGAAGGGTTTAAGATGGCTAAAGGCATTGGAAATAAAACCATGTCATCGTCATCGCAAAAGCATTTTTTTACTTGATCTTTCTTAAGACCGAACTCTTTCATTAAAAAAAGAAGATTTTCTTGGCTTAGGTTTTTTACAATGGTACCATGGGCATAGGCCTCGTTATCACTTATAGACGTAGATATATTGGCATTGTCTTCGTTATCTTTAGTTATCTGATTTACAATAGCTGTATCTGATGTATTTTCTCCACAAGAGGTAAAACTATACGCTATTATTAAAATAGCAGGAATGGTAAAAAGTACGTTTTTCATTTTAGTTTATTTTTTGTATCGCTATGCTTAAGGCTAAAATAAGTGTTTTATTAATAGATATATAAGTTAAACGATTAAAATTATGATTTTTATGAGATTATTAATTGCAATCTCTATTGAGATATGAAAACCAATAAATTCGTAATCGTTAACTCAGATAAGTTAATAATATAGCTGAAATGATTAAGAAAAGTTCCTTCACTAGGTTCTTAATTATTTCGATATCAAATGAAAACAAAATAACTTTTGAGGAGACACTCTTCCCTTCCTTATCAGTCAGCGAGTGTGACGGTGATTTGAAAAAAGTGACTATATCTTGATTTCTGTTTCCTGAAGCAAAGCGATCTTGAATCTTTATCAGATATTAATAATATTACAACTTCTCCTTCAAATACTTCCCAGTAAAGGAATCAGGATTGGCAGCAACTTCTTCTGGAGTACCAACAGCTACAATAGTTCCTCCTTTATTTCCTCCTTCAGGACCTAGGTCAATTACATAATCGGCGCATTTGATAAGATCCATATTATGCTCGATTACTATAACAGAATGCCCTTTTTCAATCAATGCATTTAACGAAACAATCAATTTCTGAATATCGTGAAAATGAAGCCCAGTTGTAGGTTCATCGAAAATGAATAAAATTTTGTCCTTGGTAGTTCCTTTTACTAAGAAAGAAGCCAATTTAATTCGCTGAGCTTCCCCTCCAGAAAGTGTTGCCGAGCTTTGGCCTAATTGTACATATCCTAAACCAACGTCTTGTAAAGGTTTTAAGCGCCTTACTATTTTCTTTTGATCTCGTTCAACGAAAAAGGCGATAGCATCATCCACGGTCATACGAAGTACATCGTCAATGTTTTTTCCATGGAATTGAACTTCTAAAATCTCTTTCTTAAAGCGCTTTCCATGGCACTGATCACATTCAATATGCACATCAGCCATAAACTGCATTTCGATAGTAACTACACCTTCTCCTTTACATTTATCACAGCGACCGCCATCCACATTAAATGAGAAGTGTTTGCTTTGGTAGTTTCTTAATTTAGATAAACGTTGAGAAGCAAATAAACTACGGATCTCGTCGTATGCTTTAATGTAAGTGACAGGATTCGATCTAGACGATCTTCCTATAGGATTTTGATCTATAAACTCAACAGATTTGATAGTATTGAAATTCCCTTCTAAACTAGTGAATTCACCAGCTTTTTCATTGAAAACGCCCAGTTCTCTATTTAGGGCCGGATACACGATCTTTTTTACCAGTGTACTTTTTCCACTACCCGAAACCCCTGTTATAGCTGTCATCATTCCTAATGGAATGGTTACATCGACATTTTTAAGATTATTTTCTCGAGCTCCTTTTATTTGAAGATGTTGCGTTTTTACAGGTCTACGTTCGGGAATTTCTATGGCAAGTTTTCCATTTAAATATTGAGCTGTCAAAGATTTCGATTTTAGAATTTCCTTCATCGTTCCTTGCGCCACTAATTCGCCTCCGTAAGAACCTGCTTCGGGACCAATATCGATAATTTGGTCTGCTGCTTTCATAATATCTTCATCGTGTTCTACGACGATTACGGTATTACCTAAATCTCTTAGTGATAATAATACTTTTATTAGTTTTTCATTGTCTTTCGAATGTAATCCGATACTAGGTTCATCTAAAATATACATGGAACCTACCAAACTACTTCCCAATGAAGTTGCCAAGTTGATACGCTGTGATTCACCACCTGATAGCGTATTGGACTTTCGATTTAAGGTCAAATATTCTAATCCCACCAGACTTAAGAACTCTAAACGAGAATTGATTTCTTTAAGTAAGCGTTCAGCAATTTGTTCTTGGTATTCCGATAATTTAAGATTTTGAAAGAAAGGTATCAATTCACTAATCGGACGATTTACCAAATCGGGTAGGGAAGTACCATCAATTTTCACATAAGAAGCCTCTTTTCTTAAACGTGTTCCCTTACAAGTGCTACATTTTGTTTTTCCTCGGTAACGAGATAGCATTACTCGATTTTGAATTTTATAAGCTTTTGATTCTAGAAAGTCAAAAAAGGGTGTAATTCCTTCAAAAAAGCTATTACCACTCCAAACCAAATCCTTTTGCTCGTCGGTAAGCTCGAAATAAGGTTTGTGGATCGGAAAATCGAATTTATAGGCATGCTTTACCAACTCATTTTTATAATACTGTGTGTTTTCACCATTCCATGGAGCGATAGCGCCTTCATAAATACTTTTAGAAGTATCTGGAATAACTAAATCTTCATCGATTCCTATGACATCACCATATCCCTCACATTTAGGACATGCTCCGTATGGATTATTAAATGAAAATAAATGAACATTCGGTTCTAAGAATGACATTCCATCTAACTCGAATCTATTATTAAAAGCTAATTGGTTCCCTGTGGCTACTTCTTCGATAATACATTCCCCCTTACCTTCGTAGAAAGCAGTAGAAATAGCATCTGCTAGTCGATTAAAAAAGTCTTCACCGTGTTTCATTACCACACGATCTACAACTAACTGGGCTGCTTTCTTTGTATCTAAGACTGTTTCGTTGGTCAAACGAATGACCTTTCCGTCTTGTTTCACCCTAGCATATCCTTGTTGTAGTAATACCTGGGCTTTTTTATTAAGATCACGCCCTTCTTCAATAATGATAGGAGCTAAGAGTAATAGTTTTGTTCCCTCTTCATAGTTTTTAAAAGCTTCTACGACATCTGTGGTGGTATGCTTTTTTATTTCATTACCAGAAATAGGAGAGAAGGTCTGTCCAATACGTGCATACAGTAACTTTAAGTAATCATAAATCTCTGTAGTGGTACCAACTGTGGATCTTGGATTGGTAGAATTTACCTTTTGTTCTATGGCGATAGCCGGAGCGATACCTTTAATGTATTCTACTTTAGGTTTGTTTAAACGTCCTAAAAACTGACGCGCATACGAAGAAAGGCTTTCAACATAACGACGTTGTCCTTCGGCATACAGTGTATCAAAGGCTAAACTAGACTTTCCCGAACCCGATAGACCGGTTATTACCACGAGTTTATTTCGTGGGATTACAACATCTATATCTTTCAGGTTATTCAGTCCAGCACGTTTTATAATGATGTTTTTCTTGGCATCTATCGTACTTAAATCTAAAGTTTCTGGGGTATTACTCATAGCATTCAAAGATAATAGAACTCTAAAAAGGAATCACAACGTTCTACCCTTGATAATTCAAAAAATTATCTTAATATTGGATTATTAAAAAATAATTGTAAATTAGTTCCAACTAAAAACCGAGAGCCTATAGAATAGCATTACTTAATTAACTACTACTACAACACCTAATATTAAGTAATTTATGGCTACTACCGGTAATTCTACAGATTCAATTTTAGTATCTAGATATATCATGGGAGATGAAATTGCTCTTAGTCTCTTGATAAATCGTCATAGCAACCGCATTTATAGTTTTATTTTTTCGAAAGTATATGATAGAGATCTTACTGAAGATATCTTTCAGGACACTTTTGTTAAAGTGATTAGAACTTTAAAACGTGGCAAATACAATGAAGAAGGCAAATTTTTGCCATGGGTTATGCGTATTGCCCACAATTTGGTAATTGATCATTTTCGTAAGGAAAACCGAATGCCTAAATACCAAGATAATAATGAACTAAGTATTTTTTCTATTATCTCGGACAATGCGATGAGTAAAGAGTCATCATTAATACAAGAGCAAATTTATAGTGATGTTCGTATGCTAGTAGATCAACTTCCTTCGGATCAAAATGAGGTAATAACTATGCGTATTTATAAAGAAATGAGCTTTAAAGATATCTCGGAACAAACAGGGGTAAGTATCAATACGGCTTTAGGAAGAATGCGCTATGCATTAATT
Source organism: uncultured Aquimarina sp. (assembly GCA_937929895.1). GTDB lineage: Bacteria > Bacteroidota > Bacteroidia > Flavobacteriales > Flavobacteriaceae > Aquimarina. The sequence continues at coordinate 832 of CALFUO010000073.1, read as the reverse complement.
AACCTTCGTAAATTAGTAGAGAAGCATCAATTACAATTGAGTACTTTTTGAATGAACATATAATAATGTGCTCAAAATTCCGTTACTTAGTAGAAACTAATCCAACTTTATGGCAAAAATCTACTCTAAAACAACTGAATCTAAATCAACGGAATTGAAACCTAAGCAGGAAACCATCAATTTTTTATTGAATTTCTCTAAATCTCTAGAAGTCAAATCTTCAGGAAACTATTTAGTTGAAATTCATAAGAACTAGTAGGGGTTACGATTTAAATCTTAAAATGTAACATATATTAAGTTTATTGTTCTAGCTTTTATTTTGTGCCTCGAAAAAGCGAAAATCTAAATATTTATGCCATATTTTAAGGTTTAAATCGTATTATTTTTTACTAGTTTTTTGTAATACTCATTTATTACAGATTTTCTACCTATAGTTTTTGTAATAATATCCTTATCTAAATTCCAAGCACGGGCTGGTGAATATTCACGCCCGTACCAAATGATTTGCAAGTGCAAGTCATTCCATAATTCTTTGGGGAAGAGTCTTTTCGCGTCTCTTTCTGTTTGAACAACGTTTTTGCCGTTCGTAAAACCCCAACGATACATTAATCTATGGATATGAGTGTCTACAGGAAAGGCTGGTATGCCAAATGCTTGAGAAATGACAACGCTTGCTGTCTTGTGTCCTACCGCAGGCAAAGATTCTAGTGCCTCCATATCGGCAGGGACTTTTCCGTCGTATTTATCGATTAATATTTGAGAAAGTCCATAAATCCCTTTAGACTTCATGGGTGATAACCCAACGGGCCTAATAATTTCTTTGATTTCTTCT
>CALFUO010000072.1 GCA_937929895.1 uncultured Aquimarina sp. | reverse complement strand
ATTCTTTATTCTTTATTCTTTATTCTTTATTCTTGAAATAGCTTTATTTACGCCAATAGTTGCAGGTTTTGTTATAACCTCAATATTTTGAGCCGTTACCGAAGCAGGGTTTTTATCAATATAATAGATGGGAGTGTTTTGAGAAACATAGTGCATTAAGCTAGCTGCAGGATACACTTGCAACGAAGTACCTATAATTACAACAACATCAGCTGTACTAACAATTTCCACAGCCTTATCTAACATGGGTACAGCTTCTCCGAACCAAACTATATGGGGGCGCATTGCATATCCGTTGGAATCTTTATCTTTTTTACTCAAATCAGAATCCCAATCAACAATATATTCTTCATCAACAATACTTCTCACTTTTCTAAGTTCACCATGAAGATGGACTACATTGGTACTCCCTGCTCTTTCGTGTAAATCGTCTACATTTTGGGTAACAATACTAACGTTATAGTCGTCTTCTAAATCTGATAACAATCGGTGACCTTCATTAGGTAACACATCGAATAACTGGCGTCTTCGTTGATTATAAAATTCATAAACTAAATCAGGGTTCTTTTGAAAACCTTCGGGTGTTACAACTTCCATTACATCGTGCCCTTCCCATAACCCTTCAGCATCTCTAAATGTATTGATACCGCTTTCTGCACTCATACCCGCTCCGGAAAGCACAACAATAAGTTTCATTGAAAATAATTTTAAATCCAATGTAACATATTTTACGGAGTAGAACTTATTTTACGTTAGCTTTTCGTTCTTTAACAAATCTACATCACTACTAATTAGTTTCATGATAGATTTGGGATCTTGAGGTTCACAGGATTTATTCATCACTTTAGCAAACAACACCAAGTACTTAGAGATATATGCTTGTCTCTGTTCGTCATTTTCTATACAATCCTTACCGTCTGTTACGATAAAATTCATAAGATTGCGAACAATTTTCGTAAGCTCTTTAATACGCTCGTGTTCAGAAGTTTTCATTTAGACCCGTGTTAGTTACATACAAATTATGAAGTATCAGAACTGGCTAATTGATAATAAAACAAAACGAGTCTCAAAAAACCGATTAAATACAAATAAACACGTTTACACGTCTAATATATAACAACCATTAAAAGAAACATTTTTATACTTTCTTTACATAAATCATACTACTAGTATCTGAAAGTTTCGGATTTCAGAAAAACAAAAAACTTTAAATAATTTGTTTTTAATGATTTAAAAAGCTAAATGGTCAAAATGCTGAGAAAAGATATTTTCCAAGGCGAATCAAAAATATCTAAGTTCAAAACTTGCAACAACTTGATTTATAAAGTCTATTTTCTCTTCTCTTTCAGTGAAACGGTCTTTATTCTAAAGTTTCGGATGATTGTGAAATCATACGATTTTTAAATATTAAAATTTTACCAGCATTACAGCTAAATGTTACTATTGTTTAATTTTTTTGAATATAAAAGCTATAAATCATTAAAAATTAATTAATACATAAAAATGATTTAACCTTTAGTTTGAAAACTGAAAAATTAAGTATTACTACGTATTTCTTTCTATATTTGTTGACTAGAAATTAAAGTTTAACTGTTTTATATACCATTATGAGTAAAGCTAAATTAGAATACATCTGGTTAGATGGATACAAGCCTACCGCAAGTATGAGAAGTAAGACTAAGATCGTTGAAGATTTTAGTGGAAAATTAGAAGATTGCCCAATGTGGTCATTTGACGGATCTTCAACTTTACAAGCTGAAGGTGGTTCTTCTGACTGTTTATTAAAGCCTGTAGCTGTTTATCCAGATCCACAACGTAAGGACGGATATTTAGTAATGACTGAGGTTTTAAATGCTGACGGTACTCCACACGTAGACAACGCACGTGCTACTATCGAAGATGATGATAACGACTTCTGGTTCGGATTCGAGCAAGAGTACTTCTTATATGATGTAGAGACTAATTTACCAATTGGTTTCCCTAAGGATCAAACTCCTCAAGGTCAATTCTACTGTTCAGTAGGTGCTAAAAATGCATTTGCACGTGATATGGTAGAAGAGCATTTAGATGTTTGTTTAGAAGCTGGTCTTAATGTTGAAGGTATCAATGCTGAGGTTGCAGCTGGACAATGGGAATTCCAATGTTTCGCACAAGGAGCTAAATTAGCTGGTGATGAAATCTGGATTTGTCGTTACTTATTAGAGCGCATCGGAGAATCTTACGGGTTACAAGTAATCTGGCACCCAAAACCATTAGGTAACACTGACTGGAATGGTTCTGGTATGCACGCTAACTTCTCTAACACTACTTTAAGAACTTGTGGCTCTAAAGAAACTTATGAAACTATCTGTGAAGCTTTCCGTCCATTCGTAAAAGAACACATCGAAGTATATGGAGCATACAACGATCAACGTTTAACTGGTGATCACGAAACTGCTGCAATTACAGACTTTAGCTACGGTGTTTCGGACCGTGGTGCATCTATCCGTATTCCAATTATTACTGTAGAGAAAGGTTGGAAAGGATGGTTAGAAGATCGTCGTCCAGCATCTAATGGTGACCCATACAAGATTGCTGCACGTATCATTAAAACTGTAAAAACTGCTAAGGTTTAATCTTTAGTTCTTTTATAATATTTGAAAGCCTTCTCTTAATTGAGGAGGCTTTTTTTCTGAAAGTCTCTCCTGCAAGGTTTCAAAAACCTTGTAGGTTTTCTGTAAATACACCTACTAGGTCTTAAAGATCTATCAGGATACCTTAAACTTTTATTGCTGTTGGTGTTCCTTAGATCATATAAGTTTTACTAAAACTTATATGATCTTAAATTTGCAAACGACTTTATCGGCCCTTTTTTAATAATCCGATACATGATACTTCGTGGAAGAGGAGCTTTAATACTAATAGTCATTTCATGAATCACCTTAGTCTTACTAGTTCCTAATGGGATTAACTCCCAATAACCTTTTAAATACCCTATATCCGCACACTGCATACAATACTGATCGTTATCAGAAAAAAATAAGTTTGATAATGCATATCTCACCACACCATCAACCTTTTGTTGTTTTGTAGTAAGTACTTTTAATCTTCTATCTTTTAAGGATACAGGTGCATTGACTATAGCCCTAAAAACAAACCTATCACTTAAGATACTATCTATTTTAGCTTCCTGATATCTGTATAACCACTTTGAGTATGTAGTAGGATCCTCAATTAATGACCTTATTCTGTGAATGGAAATATCAAAATTTTGAGTCGCCCGAATATGGTATAAGTCTCCCTTAGCTTCTTGATCTATTTCGAATACTAAATTTGGGATACCACTTTCAATTACCTTCCAATCTTGGGCAATAAGACTTAGACTACTACTTAAAGTTAGCAATAAAATAAATCTTAAAGTTTTCATTTTAGATAATCGTAGTAATAACAAACGCTATATAAGTCGCAAAAATGATAAAACCCTTAAACCTATCGATCAAATATTTTTTCGGCACAATAGAAATCAATAGTAAAAAACCTGCAAAACCTAACATCCAAAAGATATCACTTGTAAGTATTTCACTACTCGTTACAGGTATAGGTTTTATCAAAGAAGTAATTCCTAATACCGATCCTATATTAAAGATATTAGAACCGATTAAGTTTCCTATAGAAATCGATTCTTCTTTCTTCAATGCAGCAATTACAGATGCAGCTAACTCTGGCACAGAAGTACCTACAGCTACCATAGTCACGGCAATTATACGTTCGCTAACACCGAGTCCTTTAGCTAATTCTTTCGCTCCATACACCAAAAGCTCGGAACCACCGTACAATGCCACACCACCAATTAACAACCAAATAAAAATTTTAAAATAACTAACCGTCGCTAATTTATCATCAACTTCTTCGAAACTCTCGTCTTCTGCCCCTTTTAATTTCTCCTTTTTTGCATTGTAGATTAAGACTAAAATGAAAATTGTTATAAGAACAAACAAAGCCAAACCTTCTATAAGAGATAATAAACGATCATTCCATAAAAAGACATAGAGCAGTATCGAGAAAACTGCTAGAAATGGCCAGTGTAACTTATAGAAGTCACTCGAAACAGTTAAAGGCATTATCATAGCTGTAATCCCTAAGACCAGTCCTATATTCGCAATGTTCGAACCTATTACATTCCCTAACGAAATATCCGGAGAACCATCTAGTGCAGCTTGTAAGCTCACTAAAAGCTCTGGTGCTGAAGTCGCAAAGGATACTACCGTTAATCCTATTACCATCTTAGAAATGTTCAATTTAAAAGAAAGCCCGACAGATGATCGTACCAAGTACTCTCCTCCTATTACCAAAAGACCTAATCCTATGATGATGTACAAAACGTTCATGTAATATAATTTTAGCTTTCAAATATAGCTATTTCGATGATGATCAAGATGCAACACAAGAATTTGTATTGCGTTTTATAGACAAACAAAATTCGAATAAAGATGAAATGTATTTTTTGTATTTCGGCCTTATTGCTTTCTTTACATATTAACGCTAGTAACCCCATTAATAACACACTAGTCTTACAACAACAGACACCAACAACGGGTGATATAACGGCTACCATTTCTAAAAACACTACTGAAAAACAATTTGAAGAATTAATTGCCTACTTCAAAAAAAATGGAATTACTGTTGATATTAATGAAATTAAATACAACTCTGAAAATGAAATTACAGGAATTCAAATTCAATTGGATAAAGACGGGCAACAAAGTAGTTATTCGATGAATACTAATATACCCATTGAAGAAGTGGAACTAGGGTACAAAAACGGACAGTTATTTGTAAGTAGTAAAGGGAATCAATTCAATTTTGATGGTGGAGATTTAAGTGCTATGATGCAACAATTCCAAAATCAAGGAATGGGGTCATTCGATCTTAACAGCTTCTTTAATGATGAAAACACACAAGATCAATTGGGGAATTTAAGTCAATTCTTCCGAGGGTCTTTTGGTAACTTAGACGAAATGATGGAACAAATGAGAAAACAATTTAGTCACTCTCAAATTCCACAAACAGTTACTCCTAACACCAAGAATTTACAGGGAGGACTTCCTAAATATAGTTTTATCAATAAACCAGATTTAGACAAACTAATTATTATAGATGGAAAAGAATCTGATTTCGAAACTTTGGATAACTTAGCTAAAAATAACCAGCTTGATACTGTCGAGAGTCTAAAACCCGTAACTGCAATGAGTATTTACGGTGATAAAGCTAAAGATGGTGCCGTAATCGCAACAACCATTAAAAAATGATTTTTAAAGTTTTAGCCAAGGTAAACAAAGTAATTTTTCCTAGTTATAGTAAGCAAAGATTGTCATTTGCAGAAGCAAGTAAATTACAAAAAGCTATAATAGGTTGGCGATACTACGTTACTAAAAGAGCTATAAACCAATAAAAAAAGGAGCTTTTTATACGCTCCTTTTTTATTTCCTATAATGAAGTAATATTGATTTCAACTTCATCTTTTACACCATACTTATAATATTCAGGCTTTCTTACTTTCGAACCAATAGGCCTAGCTGTATCCCAAGAGTAAACGGTAATTTTCACTTTCCCTTGCTTTTTAGGTCTAACTATTCCAAACTTATCAATTGTAGCTATAGAGGTATCCGAAGATTCCCAAACGACATTATTTAATGTTACATCTTTCGGGTTTAAAATAACATCTAAATCTAATGCACCACCAACACTCACTGTATTAACACCAATAATTTTAAGACTTTTGATAGGCTTATATATATTCTGATCTGTAATTTCTTTGAGCTTAGATTTTACTTGTCTTTCTTCTTTACTTAATGAACTAGAATCCTTACCAGCATACCAAAAGATTTTGTACTTCACATTTCTACCCTTTTTCCCTGTTTCTTCTACAGGGTCTTCGGCTATATTGAAAAAACGACCATTAGGATAGTCCGTTTGCTTTGCATAGTACTTGTACTTCTTATCCATGGCATATCTAACCAAATATGTTTCATCGGACATAGGGTTAAAAGCGTTGTACCATCTATATAAACATTCTCTATGTTCTTGCTTTCGGTCTCCAACAATAGGTTTCCACATACTTTTACCATCTATGTTAGTCCCATTAGGCACCGAAATACCACAAGCCTCTACTAGCGTTGGAAAAATATCCGTTACATTGGTTACACCATCATAAACACCTTTTACAATCTTACCTGGCCAATTCATAACTAAAGGAACATTTTCCCCTCTATTATTCGTAAAACCTTTTCCTCCTTTATACACCTCTCCATTATCCATTGTAACCTTTACACCAGGAGTGGTACCGTTATCTGCATAAAAGATTACCAATGTATTATCACGTATCCCTTCGTCTTCTAATTTCTTTATCACCTTCCCAACCAACTTATCCGTATACTCTAACATATCAGGGAAGTACTTAATCTCGTTCATTTTCTTTTCCTCAGGATATTTATTAAAAATAGACTTTGGTCTTGTATCTGGTGTTGGTTTATGTGGATCGTGCATCAGCAGCATAGGATAATACACAAAAAAAGGGTTGTTCTTATTTTTTCCTATAAAATTTAACACCTCTCTATTTATGATATCAGGCCCATACCATCTTCTTCCTGTATATGGATCTTTGTCCATTCTTCCCTCATAACATAATGTCTTACCATTTTTCACAAGATTAGGATTAATAAATCGCTGTCCCACCGATGTTACGTCGAAGCACAAATGCTCATCCCATCCAAATTGTGAGACCATATTAATTCCAGCAACAGATGCATTACCTCGAGACTGTTTCCATTTACCAAAAATCCCTGTAGCATAACCCGCTTTTTGAAAAACATCTCCAAAAGTAATTTGAGACTGGTGTTGAGCTTTGGTTATAATATAATTTCTTCCATTATTCTGACCTGTCATTAATGCAATTCTACTCGGTTCGCAAACAGGGTGTGTAAAAGCTTGAGTACATTTTAATCCACTTTTTGATAAAGAAACAATATTCGGAGTTCTAATAGGTACGTCAATAAATCCTTCTGATTTTTCTCCTTTAAAAGAAGCACTCATGGATATCCCTCCGTACATTGGAAAATTGTATGCCCCAATATCATCGACATATATTAAAACTACATTGGGAGAATCCTGTTTAAGCTGTCCTACAATACCATTTAGTCCCCAAAAGAGAAAGATTATTAATACACATACTATTTTCTTCATACTACAATGGCTTTAATTAATTTACCTAACCTAATATTCTACCTTTACTATTAACGACAAGCATTCTTCAAAACCTATAACAAGAGAATACTATAAATTAATCTACTATATCACAACAACTGAAAAACAATTCAATCACAGTTAGTTATACCATATCTACTACCAAATGAGGTCTTAGATCATTCTGAAGCATTTTGTAAATATCATTCCTTTGAAAAAAATTATCTAAAGAATTATAGTTACCATTAGCTTCTCGTTCTTCGATAAAACATTTAGCTAAATCTAAGGATACTCCTTTTATAGTTGTGAAATGGTAAACAGTAGCCTTGTTAATATCAATTGGTCTAGCACTAACAACTTCTATTGTTTCTGTATCTTCCTCAACCACTTGTCTAATAAAGATTGCTTTAACACTAAAGTCACTAGTTACATTATTAACAAATCTTGGTATACTTTCGTCAACCTTACCTTGCCCTAAAACTAATACCCAAAAAGTATGTACACCTGTTAGTAACATAAAAATAATTCCTATAATCATAAATGGAGTATCCATAAGTTTATACTCCTCCACGATTATCTTTTCTGGGTTGGCATATTTAAAATTATCTATCTGCTGCTTTAATAGAACTTTAAAACGATCTTCTATAAGATTATGGTATCGATCATAAACCATATATTTTTCATACCTCCCATTACTTACTTCGATTTCATGAATGCGTTCCAAACCATTCTCAAGCAATTTTAATTCATGTTCACCATCAACCATGTCCGTATCAATCAAAGAATATTCAGGATGGTAAATTGGAATCGTATGATCGGAAGTTATCACCAATAAATCTTCAATAGAATCCACATTATACTTATTAACATAATAATGATTTCTATAGGGTGTATCTAACATTAAGCAACAAACAAGTACAGATAATAGAATAAAAGCATACAATGAATGTTTATAAAACCTCTTAACTAAAGTGTATATAAATGTTACCAATGAATTTAAAAGTGGAATTGTAAAAACAAAAACACCAACTATAATTCTTAACGTTTTTTGTGAAGCCATATAAATAAATTAGCTGTCGAAAAATAGCATATATAAATCAAATAATTGAGTCCAACTATGCCTAAAATCTATAATTGAAAACTGATAATATTTAAACTATATATAGTAATACCATTTCCAATATGAGTTTACCTAATTAAAATGCGCCTTTAGAAATTCTACGTCGGCATAAAAAAATACACCTTAAGTAATATAGAAACAAAATTACATAGGTCTATTACTAAACAATATCATAACAAGGGTTAAAAAAAGTAATAATTATGGCGTTCCCCTCTGGGTCGGGCTATCGTTGCTACTCCTCGCTTCGTTTCACTACGCTGTGGGGTATACACTCTATCCCTAACGCGGGTTTTATGGCCTATAGAAGTATGTTGTTGTTTCGTGAAGTATATAAAAACAAAAAACCTTCACTAACTAAATAGTGAAGGTTTCAAAAAAGGCGGCGACTTACTCTCCCACAAATGCAGTACCATCAGCGCGATTGGGCTTAACTTCTCTGTTCGGAATGGGAAGAGGTGAGCC
>CALFUO010000071.1 GCA_937929895.1 uncultured Aquimarina sp. | reverse complement strand
ATTAAGAGATTCATTTATAATAACTTATGAATTTTTGGGGCTAAAAATTTCAGAAAATATATTTTCTAAAATGAATTAAAAATATCTTGAATCTTTATCGGACACTAATGAAAAATTATAATAAAATAACTTCTACAGATTCATTTTCTGTAAGGTTTTCAGAGTACTCTGGCAAAAAGATATAAGAGTTTGCTTGAATAAAAGAAGCAATCATAGCAGAACTCTGCTGATCCATAACACTTACTTTATCATCCCGAACTAGGGCTTTTAAAAATTGTGCTCGAATGCCTTTAACAGTATAAGCGTGTGCTATTGGAAGTTGCTTTCGCTCTAAGTGAATATTACTACTCCCTATAAACCTTTTTAACAAAGGTGTAACATACATATAAAAACAGGTTAACGAAGAAGCCGGATTACCTGGTAAGCCAAAAACAAATGTTCCTTCGTGTTTTCCGAAATAAAGAGGCTTTCCTGGCTTCTGTTTTATTTTATAAAAAATCTCTTCTGTACCAATAGTCGTTAAAGCTTTTCCTACGAAATCGTAATCTCCAACAGAAATCCCTCCACTAACCAATACAAAATCATATGCATTTAAAGCTTCCCTAAGTGTATCCTCTGTAGTTTGGTAATCATCTCCTATTCTAATAATAGTAACCTCATCAATCCTTAATTGATTCAATTCTGATCTCAACAGAATCGAATTACTCTCATAAATTTTACCTTGTTGATAAGGAGAGTTGATATCAATAAGTTCATTACCTGTAATTACAATAGCTACTTTAGGTTTTCTATATACTTTTACCGAAGTTATACCTGCACTTACTAAATAACTTAACGCTGCTGGGTTTAATAATGTTCCCTTTCCAATAATTTCCTGACCTACTGAAAATTGCTCGCCTAGCGGTCTAATGTTCTGATTTAATTTGGGGTTTTCTTCTAAGGTTATTTCAGAATCGTTCTTTCGGGTTACCTTTTCTTGCATAATTACAGCATCTGCTGTATCAGGTACTGAAGCACCTGTAAAAATTCGTACTGCTTCTCCCTTTTTTAAATCATAGCTATGTTCGTCTCCTGCTTTAACTTCTCCTTTCAGGACATAGTTGCCTGAAGTTTCTGAAATACGAACAGCATAACCATCCATTGCTGACTGCGGAAAAGGAGGCATATTTATAATCGCCACAGCAGGTACTGCAAGTATACACCCCAATGCTTCAGCAGTTGAAACACTAATAGTTTCACCATATATGGCATTTTGCTCTACAAGTTGCAAAGCCTCTTTTACTGAAATCATTTGGTAAAGAATTTGTTATTGCTGAGAAAGACAGTCTGCGAATTTCAAAGCAAATTTCTCTGCTATTTCGTTTACACGGTCGATATAAAAGGTTTTAGTATCCTCTAAGTTTTCGCTACTAATATCTTCGATTTCTCTATAAAAATTAACATGCAATTCATTAATATCAATATTACAATCTATAGAATGTAAAAGCTTTTCGTAGTTCTTTTTAATATTATTTATTGCTGTTTCTGCGTTTATTTTCAACTTTTTTTGACGAAGTAATTCAGTTTCTCTTTCGCGTCTTAATTTTTCTGTTAGAGTTTTCTGTTGTGCTAATTGTTGTTGAATACGACGCTGTTCTTCTAAAAGTTGTTTTTGCTTCTCTAACAGCTCTTGCTTTTGCTGTTCTATCTCGTTATTCTTATAATTTCTATTATCATTATTATATGAAGGTGATGAAGAATATTCTCTATTAGAAGTATTCGAATCATTCTCATAATAATTATTATTTGTTCTTGAAGTCCTTTTTCTTCCCTTACTAGCCATTATTTTTTCAATAGACATATTACTACAAAGTGATAAAGCATTCATCATTTGTCTAGCACTCTCCATTGCTTTTTTAGAATAATACCTAGATTCTTCCCAAGAAGTTTGTTCTAAACATTTTTCTGCTGCAGAATATCCTTTATAAGCATAATCAGAAGCTTCGGTACATTCGCAATCAATAGTAATTGACTCTACTTCTGAAAAAGTTTCTAAGGCTTTCTCTGACCATTCTTGCACATGTTCCATATTAGTAGATTCAAAAGCATTTTCTGTATGGGCAATACTGTAAGCTGCTGGACTAAAAGCATCATCACAGGATTTTTGAGCGTAGGTTACTGCAATAAATGTAAAGGCAATAATCGGAAAAAAGTATTTCAACATGAATTTTAAGATTTTCGAGCATTTCAAATATATTGGAATTCAACAACAAAAACAATTCTACCCCTAGACCAAAGTCAATAAAAATCGATGTAATAACTGTAATTTACATTAAAACATTACGACTTTCTTGTATATTTATAGATATGAATCAAGAAATCATTATAGCTGTTAATCACAACTTAAATCAGGCTAACGAACTTTTAACTCAAATTGACAGAGCCACTTACACCAATGAAGATGTAGGGCCGTTTTTCTCTAGTATTGGTTCGCACCTAAGACATAGCCTAGATTTCTTTAATTGTTTGATAGAAGGTCTAGATAGAAATAAAATAGATTTAACTGCCAGAAAAAGAGATGATACAATAGCCACACAGCCAAAAACTGCGCAACTTCTTATTAGGGAGATCCAAGAAACTTTATATCGCTATAAAGATATCAACACGAACTATTTGATTCATGTTACAGATAACTTAGGTAAAGGAAATACCGAGATCAATTATACT
>CALFUO010000070.1 GCA_937929895.1 uncultured Aquimarina sp. | reverse complement strand
GGCCATCACTATCCGTATAAGCCGTTCCTCTAGAATCTAATTTATATTGTCTAAAAGACCCTCCTACTTGAACACCTACAACATCTTTTGTTAAATGTGAAAAATCATAATTTGCATCGGCGTGACGTAATTGAGATTTACTAATATATCTTGATGGACCATTCTTTATTTCTTCTAAAATTGTATTAAACCCTTGTGTAGCAGGTAATATTCTTCCTGTGTCTGCGAACTCTCTAGATTTTACATGTCTAATTCGTTCTTCTTCAGCAGCAAATAAGTTTTCGTACCCTGCTCTGTAGTCTGCAAACCATTGGTTGTTGTTTTTCCAAAAACTATTAATAGCTGTTGCTGTTAAAGCCAAGTCTGTTGTCTTTCCGGAATCTTCTTGAGTAATATAGCCTCGTAAGAAGAAATTATTATTCTTAACTTCTACTTTTTGCTGAAAGAAAGAGAAATCTCTTACAGCAATTCTGTTAGAAGCTCCGATCAAGGTAGAACCTTCACCATATTTAGCATTGTATATAAGCTCGAAGTCGTTACCAAAAGGTCTATAATGTAAAGCTCCATCTACTTTAAAGCTTTCCGCTGTAAAGTCATTAATTAAATCTACTTCATTATAGCCTGTTCTTGTAACCCTAGTATTTCCAATAATATTATCGAAACTATCGCCATATACATTTACTCCATCATAACCAGGTTCTAATCTATCTGTCCCTGGATTATTTTGATTATCATAATTTGTAGCATGCCAGTCGGTTCCTTTTAAACAAGTAACATTTGCCTTAACAGCTAACTTATCTCCAAAAGCATGTGCTAATCTTACCCCATAATCATTAAAAAGATTTGTTCCGGCAGCATCCTGAGAAGTAACTCCTGTTTTAATATAAGCGCTCACTCCTTCATAATCAAATGGGTTCTTGCTATTCATAAATAGGATACCATTAAAAGCGTTTGCTCCATAAAGAGCAGATGATGCACCTGGTAAAACCTCAATACTTTCAACATCTAATTCGGACAATCCTAATAAATTACCCATCACAAAGTTTAATGATGGTGAAGCATTGTCCATACCGTCTACTAACTGTACAAATCGATTATTAGCAAACGAATTAAACCCACGAGCATTAATAGATTTATTCGTTAAACTATTCACATTAATATCGATACCTTTTAAATTTTGTAAGCCATCATAGAAATCAGCTGAAGCTGCTTTTTTTACCTGTTTTTTTCCAAAACGCTCAACACTTACCGGTGATTCAAAAATACGCTCCTCTTTTCTAGATGCAGATATGACAACTTCATCTAAACGGTTTGCTTTCTTTAAAACAATGGTAATATCAGAATCACTATTCATAAATTCTAAAACAGCTGGTTGGTAACCGTAATAAAATGCCTCTAATACAATTGGTTTCTTTTTAATAGGTACAATCGAAAATTGACCTTCGAAATCTGTAATGGTCTTTAAAGGCGAGCCGTGAATTGTAATGTTTACTCCTGGTAATGGAAGTTTGTCTTCGCTTACCACTCTTCCCTTTAATAAAGTCTGAGCAATACTAGTAAAAGAAAAAAGTAGCAGTAGGATACTAAAAGTAATTTTCTTCATAATGAAATAATTTAGTGAAGGGGTTTAAAAAAATTGAGGTTAGGTATTCTAAACTCTGAAATAGGTGTTACTAATATGTATAGGGCACATCGAAGATCTTTATCACTTTTTCGTCTGTGATATAAATAGTTTCCCCTTTTAAAAATTGATAATCAACAGGTAAGGGTTCTCCCGTCATACGTTTCAAAGTTTCGTAAGATACATTTCGTATTTGTTCGTAATTACTAGGCACTATTTGTATATGCAGACGATCCCAAATCTTAGGGTTCTTTAATCCATAATTATCGACAAGCTTTTCTCGTAGAGACGCTACATTTTTTTGTTTCACCTTTATTTTAGCCATTTCTAAAATATTTTGATGAAAATTATCAGATAAACTACTGGTTCTAATAACCATAGAAAAAGTCTCTACTTTCTCTTTATTCTTAAATGTCCAACTAACAATGGCTGCCCCCTTTTTGGGATCAAGAATTTCGTACGAATTACCAATCACGGTAGAGCCCTCATGTTGATAGTATTCATTCCAATGACTAACTTTATTATTCGTAGAAGGGAATGCATTTTTCAAACCTCTATTCTCTGGAACAAAAATATCTTTATTGGTAAAGTTTTTACCATTCTTGTATAAAGCAAAGTGTACCAAAAGAGAAGACTCTGTGTGTTCTGGCCAAGCAACCACATCTAATTCTAGACCCCAAGTGGTTATTAACTTAGGACCTAATATCATTCTTAAAGCATCTAACTGCTTTACTTTAGGTTGTCGCTTTTGCTTAGCAAACGATAAAAGTGGGATGGATACAAGAAATATTACACATATTCTTAACCATTTTTTTGGGGGTTAATACACTTTGCAAAATTACGTGTAGTATGTCAATACAATTATTCAAAATTCAAAACCACTTCTTTATTTCGTTTAAATGTCATTTTAATCGTTAAAATACACAAAAATGACTACTTTTTTTAATTTAACATTTATTAAGAAAACGTTATATTAGAATTATATTCAACTATGTATAGACGCAATTTCACCATCAAAACGTCAAATAAAGAACTCTATAGTTGTTAATATGCATATCAAACAAAAGACCATCATCAATGAAACTAAACCCAAAAAACACTGTTAAGGCGCTACTAACTTTAATTATAATGATTGCAATGGCATCTTGTAATTGTTCTAAAAACAAGGAGGTATTTAGACATGTGGTTGCTTTCAAATTCAAACCAAACGTAACCCTGAATCAGATTGATGAAATTGTAGCTGGTTTCACAGATTTACAGAATAAAATTCCTACAATTATAAATTTTGAAGGAGGGAAAGATATTAGTAACGAAAACCAACACAAAGGGTTTACATATCTATTTACTGTTTCGTTTAAAGACGAAACAAGTAGAGCAATCTACCAAGCACACCCTGCTCACCAAGCTTTCGTTACAAACCTAACACCTCTTTTGGCAGATGTACTCGTATTAGATTACGAAGTCAAATAGAGGTATATTATTCGTTACAAGAATCGTTGTAGAACTCGATGATTTCGACCATATCATCTACTCGATATTCGGACTTCGAGATTTTTTGGATTAAAGTATCACAATCCCCAAAAAACCTCGAAGTCCTATTTTTCCAAGTATCACTTACTCCAAACACTCCGCAATTGATACAAACCGCTTCGAAATCTAATTTTCTCTTTAAATAATACTCGTAAACATCTTCCCCTTTAAAATTTAGTTTAGAAAAAGTATCTGCACCTATGGTCACGGTACCATCTTTACCTATTATTTTATTAAGATCTTTGGTTTGCCCCTTTTTTTTAGTCTTAGTATATAAATAGACATCTCCGGACTCTACCAATTCTAATAATTTAGGCTCTTTAGACTTTCGAACCTCAACATAATCATAATGTATGTTATATGCCCCATCAGAAAGTTCGAGACCACTGATATCTAAATAATCCCATAAATCCGATTTGGCATCTTCAGAAATTTTAAATTTCACTTGATTTTTAACAATCTTAGCCAAGCCTTCTATAGTGTCTCCATCTCTAAAATAGAGTTTAGCTATGGTCTCTTGCCCCCAAAAAGAACAAGTCAAAAAACAGCATATAACAAAAACAAGATTTCGAAAGATCATCTTTATCTTTTTTGAATCACTAAAGTGTCTAAATTCAACTTAAACTGTAACCATTTACGAAGTTTATCAGACTGCTCTACTATATCTTTTTTATTGGCCTTACTATCCCATAAAACAGAAACAATAGGTAAGGTGTCTAAACGATTTAAATCAGTTCTTATTTCGTTAGCAAACGAAAGCCCTTCGATACCACCGTAATTTATTTTAGCCTCGTTAGCTAAAGCAACTAAAGGCACTTCTTTATTTTTTAGCTTTTGTGCTAAATGTTGTATTTCGTTTTCTAATAATTGAATCTTAGCATCTTTATCACTTAAAGCCTTACTATTCTGGGCATATAAATCCTGTAAAACTCCCTCTTTTACCTTACTAGAAAGACTAGATGTTAATTCGTCTGTCTTGTCTTGACCTTGACGAATTTTCAACTTTGTCCCTGTAAGTCTTTTATTTTCCGAAATCTTGCTTTGCCACTCCGCTATTTTAGATTCTGGTACCGAATTACCAATCATATATACCTCTAAAATTTTGTCATCGTATTTTATATTGTGTTTTATTTGTTCTGATCCTGGATAAACGACAACCTTACTTAAAAACGAATTAGTTTCATTTTCATAAAACGTTTTATTCATAATACCTACAAACGAAAAGACACTAGGAATAATCATTAACAGTGCAACTACAATTACAATTCTATTTACTCTCTTTCTTCGGGCAGCATTGGCATACCTTGCCATAGGAAAACGCAAGTATTTTACTACAACAAAAGTTGAAAGTGCTATAAACACTGTATTAA
This sequence comes from uncultured Aquimarina sp., assembly GCA_937929895.1. Classification (GTDB taxonomy): domain Bacteria; phylum Bacteroidota; class Bacteroidia; order Flavobacteriales; family Flavobacteriaceae; genus Aquimarina. The sequence goes on along the minus strand of CALFUO010000070.1, from coordinate 11,074 downwards.
TTCCAAATAAATACAATGCCTTTAAAAAATACTCTAAATTACCTGTAGCCAACCCAAAACCTGCAGTACATAAAGGAGGCATTAAAGCCGTAGCAATAGCGACTCCGAAAATCACACCTGCCATTGTACCCCGTTTAGACTTAGCAACAATCATTGCTAGTCCTCCAAATAAAGCTATTAAAACATCTAAAAAAGTAGGTTCAGTACGTCCTAAAATTTCAGAATTTGCCACTCGTAATGGAGTCAATGTAAAATAAATAACAGCAGTAAGAATAGATAGAAAGACCATTACTCCAAAATTGACTAATGAACGTCTTAACGTTTCTATATCATTAATACCAACAGACAATCCTATCCCTAAAATAGGTCCCATTAAAGGAGAGATTAACATGGCCCCTATAACCACCGCTGTAGAATTACTATTTAGACCGATCGAAGCTATAAATATCGAAAAAATTAAAATCCAAGCCGTATGCCCCTTAAAAGCAATATCACTTTTTATCCCATCTATAGTAGCTTTATGATCCGTGTCTTGTCTGATATCTAATAGTCCGAGTACAAAACTTTTAAACTGCGCCCATATCGTCTTGATATCCTTTGTTTGTTCTTGGGCTTCTATTTCATTATCAGTCATTTCTACGCTCATTTAGTGCTAATTAGATCCTTAAATATACGAAAGCTTTTAATTCAAAACCTCTACTTCTGCATTGGGTTGAAACAAGTACTGTCTTCCCGATTCCATTTCGGTACACAAATAACGCTTAATTTTTTTGTGTTCTACACGAAATATTTTTCCTCTAAAATTAAAAACATTACCCGGTAACAGTTGGTATAAATAGTGTTTCGAATCGTCCTTTTCGTCAAACTGCCTTAAAGCTAAAGAGAATTGGGTGTCCGTATCCGAACTAGCGGTTGGATTTCTAAAATGATTCGCTATAATGGGCAAAATACTCGATGGAAAGACTTCTGGCCTAATAAAAGGCAACATTAATTGCTGAAAAGTATACTTCCATTCCTTACCATGTGGTTTTATTGCCCGTCCATACTTTTCGAAGGCAACCAAATGTGCAATTTCGTGAATCGTTGTAACTAAAAATCGGTACTTATTCAACGAAGCATTTACCGTTATTTGATGTGCTCCATTCAATAATTTTCGATAATCTCCATGTCTAGACTGTCGCTGTCCAACAATTTTCAAATGCACGTTATGCATTTTAATTAATTCAAAAACTGCTGTAATCGCACTTTCTGGCAAATATTTCTTTAAAATGGCTTCCATAGTATTGGGGCGTTCCCTAACGGGTCGGGCTATTCGCTACAACTCCTCGCTTTTATACTTCGCAAATGCGAAGTGTAAAAGCTGTGGGGTTTCCACTACTATCCCTAACGCAATAAAGACAAAGTATTATTCTAAAGTACTACACTTTGCACCAAATTCTGAAAAAATAAAAGATTAAATTTTCGTCAATTCGTCTTCCATCTTAAGTGCATACCTAGTTAAGCCTGCTATATTTTTTACCTTTAATTTAGAAATTAGGTTTTTTCGATAAGTCTCTATGGTATGTTTGCTAAGGCACAATCTATCTGCAATCTCTTGTGTTGTAAACTCTTCAGAAATCAACTTAATAACTTGTTTCTCTCTTTTTGTAAGTTTTATCTCTTCTATTCGGTTTTTTGCTTGGTATTCTAAAAAAGCATTCTCAATTTCCTTAGTAAAATATTTTTGTCCCCTTAACAACAATTCTATTGCATGAAAAAATTCAGTCTTAGAGGCATCTTTCAAAATGTATCCATCAATCCCGGCCTTCAATAAAGTCGCTGTAACCTTTGGTGAGTTCCACATACTAACCATAAGCACCTTAATATTAGGATGTATTGCCTTTATCCTTTTCACAAGTGCAATCCCATCTATTTCAGGCATTGAAATATCCGAGATTACGAGATCAATCCTCCTAGAAGGATTTTTTTCTAAAAATAACAATGTATCTAAACCACTTGTAGAAGCAAAATTTACGATGTATTCTCCCCTAGTATCAAGAATACTTAAAACCCCTTCTAAATACATATTGTGATCATCCACAAGTATTAGATTATTAGTCATTTCTTTATGGTTAAATTAGTTATTAAAAGTAACGTTTTTACGAAAACTCTATTCTCCCTTCAATTTCAATTTTAACTAAAGTTCCTCGTTTAGGATAAGAGTCTATGATTATAGTTCCCGAAAGTTCCTCAACTCTATCTTTAATATTTACAAGTCCAATCCCTTTGGTTTTCTCTTTTATCACAGACGAAAAACCTTTTCCATTATCCTCGTAAGTAAACACCAATCTATTTTCGACCTGCTCTAATGAGATATCAATTGCACTAGCTTCTGCATGTTTCAAAGTATTGGTAATTAACTCTTTCAAAATCATAAAGATTTCATTTTGCATATGCCCACTTAACTGATTCAAAAAAAGTTCTCCATTAGTTATAAAGTGAAAAGAAATATCCGTAGCATTATCTAGGTTAGTTATATACTCTTCTAAAACCTCTACATATTCTTGTTGTCTATTCTTTTTCGGAACAATATTATGGGACATACTTCTCACTTTTTGATAAGTGACATCTATTAAATCTTGAATTTTCTCAATGTTCGAAACATTAACTTCTCCTATTAACAGTTTTAAGGTGGCAATATCGTTACCAAGCGCATCATGTAAACCTTTTGCCAATTTTGCACGCTCTCTATCTTTTCCTTGTATGGTTGCCTTAATCAATTTCAATTCCTGTTCTTGCATCAAAGAATTGATCTTTTCATTACTTAGTTTTTTCTGTTCATTCAGCTTAAAGTAGTACCCTATAACCAAAAGCCAAATCACAACTACCAAAACTCCTACTATTAACAAGATAAGATTTCGAATATAGACTTGTTCGATCTTCTCTTTTTTTAATTGAATATTTTCTTTTTCCTTTTTTAAGGTCTCGTATTCTACCTCTACTTCATTAATTTCTCTTGCCTTTTGTAGTGCATTAATCGAATCTTTTAGGCGCATTGCCATCTCTGAATAGAGATATGCCTTTTTATAGTTTTTAGTTGCTTCAAAAAGATCTCTTAACCCCTCGTAACTATAAAGCATTTCGTTTAAATTACCCTCGTCACTACGATCTTTTAGTAAAGCTAAGTATATATTCTTTGCCAACCTAAATTTCTGATTTTCAATATATTCTTTTACCAAAACTTTGTTAACAATATTCTCGAAATTAACATGACCCTGTATCTTACTTTGCCGAATTAATTTTTGCAATTCACTTACTGTATTATAATTCTCTATTAAATACTTATTATTTTTAATCCTATTCAATCGAATTAATAGCCTGTAAAACGAAGGATTTGTTACCTGCCAAGCTTGCTCTAGATACTCGTTTGCTTTTCGAAATTCTCTGTATTCCGAATAGATTTCTCCTAAAGCAATTAACGAGACTATTTTAATAAAATCTGTTGTACTCTCTTTGGTTCGCTCTAGTAGTAATATTGCCTTTTCGTACTTCTTTTCGAAGATGTAAATGCTTGCTAAATGATAGCTTAAATAATCGTATTGACTAATATCATTCCATTTTTTCGCTTTTTCAATTCCTTCTATCGTTACTTTTTTGGACTGTTTAGCTAAGCCCATACTTTTTAAGTAAGTTCTAGCTAAACTTTTAGTACCCATAAGGTGTATATGATGCTCTACAAAATTGCTAGAAAAACGTCGAAACTCTAATGTTTTTTTAGAGTAGTAAAGTGCTGAATCTGCATTCTTTTTATTCTCTATAAAGTAGCAAGACAACAAATAATTTAACTGAGCTTTAGCAGCATCTGTTTTCAATTTTTTAAGTGATAAATGCGTAAAGATATAAGCCGTTTCTTTTTTGCCTTTACCATACAACAACTCGAAGATCTCGTCAACTTTCTTTTGCTCATTCTTTTCTGCTATTCGCAGATCTTTAATACTTCTTTCTAATGTATTTTTCTGTGAGATCGATACTTGAGAGAGCAACACAAAAAGTGTCCAAAACAAGCTTATTTTAAAACTCATAAATATTCTTAAATGTAAATCTAGATTGGTATAGAAATTAGAATAGGATAACTTTAATAATGTTGAACTAATTCAATAAAAATTCACTGTTTTCAGGGATAACTATCCTTATGAAATAAGATTAATTTTATAAAAATAAATTTAGTCTTTGTATAGAATACTATTTAAGGATAATTAGTTTTATATTTAATACCATAGCTCTAACAAAAAAAATCAAAATAAAAAAGGTCCAAAACGTGAGGCTTACAGAGTAGTGATTGGCAACTTAACCAAAAGTGTTAACATTTACCCTTACTAGTGTTGAAACTACCCCCAACACCAATCGACTCGCAAGCAATACTCTCTTTTGGGCCTTAAAGGATCTATTTCTTTACATCTACACCTAAATATCTAAGGTGTAGAATTCGCTACAGGTAAAATTTTTCCGTTATAAAATTGCTGACCTGTTAGGGCAAATTCTTTAATGTAAGATGCCATTTCATTCGGTCGAACAGTTGCTTGGTATCCAGGAAAAGCTTCTTCTAGCATCTCCGTTTGCACAGCACCTAATGCCAATACATTAAAAGAAATACCTTGTTCTTTGTATTCTTCGGCCAACAATTCGCTTAATGTAATTACTGCACCTTTACTAGAGCTGTAAGCTGCCAACCCAGGGAATTTAACACTTCCTTGCACTCCACCAATACTACTTACTGTAACCACATGCGAACCCTCTTTCATAAAAGGGACTAGAGCTTTGGTTAACATAGCTACGCCAAACACATTCACATCGTAGACTTTCTTAAAATCTTCGGATGTTAATACAGCCAATGGTTTTGCAATTAATAATCCTGCATTATGAATTAAAATATCAACCTCCCCAAAAGAAGCTTTTACATAATCTGTGACTTTATCAATATCCTTTTGTTTTGTAATGTCGAAAGAAAAACCATGTACCTTTTTGTCTACAAGGCGTTCAATTGGCTCCATATTTCTAGACAATGCTAAAACTTCGTGACCTGCTGCAGCAAATTGTTTTACTAATTCGTATCCAATTCCTCTACTTGTTCCCGTAATTACAATTCTCTTCATACAATCAAAAATAACACAAATAATAAGTACCCTTAAGCGCCTTTGGCATGGACTTCAAGAAATTTTAGCAACAATAAATACTTACCTTTGTAGCAAACCACAGGAAGAATGAGCCATAAAGCTGGATTTGTAAATATTATTGGAAACCCAAACGTAGGGAAGTCGACTTTAATGAATGCCTTAATTGGTGAAAAGTTGTCGATTATAACTTCGAAGGCACAAACGACACGTCATCGTATTCTAGGAATTGTAAATACCGATGATTGTCAAATCATTTTTTCGGATACTCCTGGAATCATAAAGCCTGCTTATAAATTACAATCTTCGATGATGGATTTTGTAAAAGCTGCTTTCGAAGACGCTGACGTCCTGATCTACATGATTGAAATTGGCGAAAAGGCTTTAAAGGATGAAGATTTCTTTAGGAAAATATGCAATACTAAGATTCCTGTCCTATTATTATTGAATAAAATAGATACTTCTAATCAAGAAGAATTGGAAGAAGCAGTTGCATATTGGGCGGAGCAAGTCCCAAATGCAGAAATTTTACCAATATCTGCATTAACAAATTTCAATACCGATGTGGTACTGAATCGTATTAAAGAATTACTACCAGATTCTCATCCGTTTTATCCTAAAGATCAATTAACCGATAAGCCAGAGCGTTTCTTTGTAAACGAAACTGTACGCGAGAAAATATTATTGCATTACAAAAAAGAAATTCCTTATGCTGTAGAAGTACTTACCGATGCCTTTGAAGAATCGGAAGATATCATTCGCATTCAAACCACCATTATGGTAGAGCGTGAAACTCAAAAAGGAATTATCATTGGTCACAAAGGCTCTGCCATCAAACGAGTAGGACAAGAAGCTAGAAAAGACTTAGAAGCTTTTTTTGCTAAGAAGGTACATATCGAACTATTTGTAAAAGTGAACAAAAACTGGCGTAGTAATGATCGACAACTAAAGCGTTTTGGATATAGAGATTAGGTCTTTTTTTTATTAAAGCCATAAGGGCAATGTCTACAGCCATTTTCACAACAATAGCCTCTTTTCAAGTGATATTGCTCTGTAAAGCAGCGGTATCCTTCTGGGGTTAAATAATAATCACCTTCTTCGATAGGAATACGTTTTTTAAAATAGGTCATGCTGCAAAAATAGTATCTAAAGTTTATGCTTACTACTGCTCCAGCTATAAATCAACAAATACGCCACAAGATTCTAGACGATTTTGGGGTAGAGCTTTTTATTAAAAGAGAAGATTTGGTTTTCCCTAGTATTTCGGGGAACAAATTTAGAAAGCTAAAGTACAATCTTATAGAAGCTAGAAATCAAGGCTTTGATACACTGTTAACTTTTGGCGGAGCTTATAGCAACCACATTCATGCTACCGCTGCTGCTGGAAAACAATTTGGTTTTAAAACCATAGGTATCATTCGTGGAGAGGAATTAGGAGAACGTTTTCCACAAATATTAGAAGAAAACCACACTCTACAATCCGCTCATAAAAACGAAATGCAGTTCCACTTTGTAAGTAGGGAAGCCTATCGCACAAAAGAAACTTCAGAATTCATAAAACACCTACAATCGAAGTTTGGCGAATTCTATGTCATTCCCGAAGGTGGTACAAACCCTTTGGCCATAAAAGGCTGCGAAGAAATCCTGAACACTGATGACAAAACGTTTGACTATATCTGTACGGCCGTTGGGACCGGCGGTACTGTCGCTGGGTTAGCCAATGCTGCTTTACCAAATCAGAAGGTGTTGGGGTTTTCTATGCTGAAAGAAACCTATTTAGATAAAGAAATAAAAGGATTTACAACTGCTACAAACTGGGAACTTGTCCGAAATTATCATTTCGGAAAATATGCTAAAGTTACCCCAGAATTAATAGACTTTATAAATCAATTTTACAAACAGCAACAGATCCCCTTAGATCCTATATATACAGGGAAACTTTTGTATGGTATTTTTCAAGAAATAAAAGCAGATCGCTTTTCGAAAAATAGCCGTATTTTAGCGATCCATACTGGGGGTTTGCAAGGTATTTATGGTGTAAATGCCCAATTATCAAAACGAAAAGCATCGCTTATAAATTTTGCAAATGAATCGCACTAAAATCGCTGGTTTAGCAATACTTTCAACTATACTTTTTTCTTGTAAAAGTAAGCAAGTAATTATTCCTCCAAAAAAACCAACCCCTAGAGTATCTAGAAAAATACCACAACCGCAACCACAAAGGAGAGTTGTAACTAAAAAAACTGAGACCCCTAAAAAGTCCTCTACTCTAAAAAAAGCACCTAGTACAAAATCTGCTCCTACCTATGGTTCTTACACAGCAAAAATCTCGAACTATATAGATCAATACTCCGATATTGCTATGGATCAGATGCGCGAATATAAAGTTCCAGCAAGTATTACCCTAGCACAAGGAATTCTAGAATCTGGCGCAGGCACAGGTAAACTGACGATGAAATCGAATAATCATTTTGGTATTAAGTGTCATCGAGATTGGAAGGGGATGAAGGTATATCATGATGACGATCGTAAAGGAGAGTGCTTTAGAAAATATAGTCTAGCTAAATTCTCTTTTCAAGATCATTCTATATTCTTAAGTACGCGTAGTCGTTATTTCGATCTATTTAGATTATCTAAAGACGATTACAAAGGTTGGGCTAAAGGCTTACAAAAGGCGGGGTATGCCACAGACCCTAAATACCCATCTAAATTGATACGCTTGATAGAAAAACACAAACTATACAGATTCGATGCACAAGTGTTGGGTAAAGATATAAAACGAGCTAAAAAAGTAACTGTTTTAGATGGAAAATACAGCGTTCAAAAAGGAGATACGTTGTACAGTATCGCACGAAAAAACAGAATAACAGTAGATGAATTAAAGACTTTAAATGGTTTAGAAAATAATACCATTTTTGAAGGGCAAGTACTATACGTAAAACCATTACCCAAAGATTTTTAGGCATGATAAAATACCAAAGAAGTAGCGCACTATTTGCTGAAGCACAAAAAGTAATTCCTGGAGGAGTAAACTCACCCGTTAGAGCCTTTAAAGCGGTTGGTGGTGACCCTATTTTTGTAAAAGAAGCCAAAGGAGCTTATCTATATGATGAAGACGGTAACGAATTAATAGACTATATCAACTCTTGGGGACCAATGATTCTTGGACATGCTTACGAACCTGTAGTAAATGCAGTTGTAGAAAAAGCAAAAAAGGGAACAAGCTTTGGAATGCCAACCGAAATCGAAACTGAAATTGCCGAATTGGCGGTTAGTATGGTGCCTAATATCGATAAGATTCGTTTCGTAAATTCGGGAACAGAAGCTTGTATGAGCGCGGTTCGCTTGGCTAGAGGTTTTACAGGTAAAGACAAACTTATTAAATTCGCTGGGTGTTATCACGGACACAGTGACTCATTCTTAATTCAGGCTGGTAGTGGCGCTGTAACTTTTGGAAGCCCGAATAGCCCTGGTGTAACAGAAGGTACTGCTAAAGACACTCTATTGGCAAAATACAATAATTTAGAAAATGTAAAAGAGATTGTCGCCGCAAACCAAGGAGAAATTGCCTGTATCATCATAGAACCTATTGCAGGAAACATGGGATGCATCCCTCCTGCAGAAGGTTTCTTAGAAGGTCTTAGAGCGCTTTGTGATAAAAACGATATTCTTTTGATTTTTGATGAAGTAATGACTGGCTTCCGTCTTGCTGCTGGTGGGGCACAAGAGTTATTAAATATTAATGCTGATATTGTAACTTTTGGTAAAGTAATCGGAGGTGGACTTCCTGTAGGGGCTTTTGCCGCTAGAGATGAAATTATGAATCACTTAGCACCTTTGGGACCAGTATACCAAGCAGGGACACTTAGTGGAAATCCATTGGCAATGTCTGCGGGATTAGCAATGCTATCAGAACTAAACAACTCTCCTGAAATCTTTTTAAGCTTAGCTGAAAAGACACAATACTTACACCAAGGAATTACTGAAGCTTTAGACAAACACAAGGTTGTACACACTATTAATCGTACAGGCTCTATGATATCTGTACATTTTAGCCCAACACCTGTAATTGATTTTGCTACCGCAGCAGAAGTAAATAATGAGACTTTCAAAAAATTCTTCCACGGTATGTTAGATAATGGAATCTATATCGCACCAAGTGCTTTCGAAACTTGGTTTATTACAGAAGCCCTTACTTACAAAGATTTAGACAAAACAATTACTGCTGTAGATAAAGTTGCCGCAACACTATAAAGACTATATCACTTATAAAAACTAGAAAGCCCACTATAAAAGTGGGCTTTTCTAATATAATTATAGGGTATATTCATCATAGGTGAACTATGAATCTTGACGACCTTTTAATCGCTTTTCAATCTTCTGTTTGATAACAGTAAGACGTTTCATTAGATCCATAATCTCACTCTCTTTAGTTTGCTTATAAACTTCATTCAAACTAAGAATAAGATCTTTTACTTCACGAGATGCCAAAATACGATCGCTTGTCGTTTGGAAACTCTGTTTTCTTTGCTCAAACTCGAGCGCTCTTTCCATTATAGTCATAATCTATACTTTAGAGGTTAATTTGGGGATAAGATATTCTAAATTATTGAAAACCAAAAATTTAGATAAAATTTCTGTTGTTATATTAATCAAAAACAAAAGATTTAATAATCTGATATATTTAAAATAGTGTTAACAATAGCGCTTTTCATATTGCAAAATATTAACTAAAAGACATAAAACTATTATCAAATTAAAAAACTAAGTGTTTTCTAATCTCTGAACAAAAATACACTAGGAATTGAGAAAAAAAAGTGGTATTCGCAACCTTGAAGATATTAAAAATAAAGATTTTACATAAAAATAGATACTTTAATACGAATAACTGCTTCCGAAAACATTCTAATTAATAGATTCTTTATTAATTATCAATTAATCTTTAAATTTTAATAAAAATAAAACCTCCTATATTTACTTTCTATTTTTAATACCTCTAAATAACAAGCTCATTATTTTCCTTTCAAATACTTAGTTACAAGACTATTTTTACAATAATTATCTAGGTATCCTAATATTTGATCCACAAATTTAAAAGCACAAAATCCATTAGTAGAATTTGATAGAAAATAGCATCTTTACCTTATGTTAGAACAATTATTACAATTAGACACTAAAGTATTCACTTTTTTGAATCAACTTGGAAATCCTAGTTGGGATGGTTTTTGGATATTCGTAACAGAAAAGCGCAACCATATTCCACTAATGGTGATTCTTTTAATTTTAGTATACAAGAATCTAGGTTTAAAGCGATTTTTATTAAGCTTAGTCTTTATTGCTCTAATGGCTACTTGGACAGACCAAATCACAAACCTATTGAAATATTCGGTCCGCAGACCTAGACCATGTAGTGTAGATGCACTTTCGGAAACTATACGCTACATCAACAAAAGATGTAGTTCGTTCAGCTTCTTTTCTGGACATTCTTCTAACAGTATGGCTATCGCGATTATGATTGCTAATTTAATAACACCGAAATACAAAAAGCTTTTTATTCCTCTACTGCTATGGGCGTTCTGTATGGGGTATAGTAGAATCTACGTTGGGGTACACTACCCTATCGATGTAATTTGCGGATTTACATTCGGAGCTATAAGCGGATACATATTTTATAAATTATTTGTAATTACTTCGAAAAAATTAAATTTCATATAGACTCTACTCATTATCATCAAAAAACAATATTACAGATTTGTAATCTGTAAAGTGACGCAGTTAATAACTCCTAGATTCCGCAAGTAAACTGTGTTAGTTCTTTTGAACTCTGTATAAATAAAAGTCTTGCAAAATTTGCAAGGCTTCAAAATTTTCACCCATTTAGGTGAATGTTCAAAACTATAGATTCAAAATTATCACCTTTTGGA
>CALFUO010000069.1 GCA_937929895.1 uncultured Aquimarina sp. | reverse complement strand
TGTTTTCGATCATAGTGTAGGACAAGTAGCTTCGTTCATGCCAGATGGTGGCGGCTATTCTACAATATTTCACGGTAAGGTAGTCGATATGTTCTATTTCCCTATTTGGGAAGGTATTCTACCAAGGTGGATACCTACTTTTGGAGGACAACACTTTACCTTTTTTAACGCTATTTTTAATGTTGCCGATTCGGCAATTTCAATTGCAGTAATCCTTTTAATTGCTTTTAATAAACAAGTTTTCCCAAAAGAAGCAGTGTAAATTCATTGATACCTGAAAACAAATAACCCTCACAATTTAGATATTATGAGGGTTATTTGTTTTTTGATAATTGTTAAATAAATAATATCTAGGTAAGTATTACATCTTTTTCCCGACTAATAGTATTATTTCGACTAACACTAATTACGTTTAATTCTAATCAAGATGAATGAATTGTGGTACATGGAACAGGCTAATATGTTCTCTAAGCTCTGTCCACATAAATTCAAGGCTTATAAAAAAGCCCATGATTTCGACAATTATAGTCGAAAAGATTACATATATCTAGAAGAAGCTGCAGCTAGAAAAGTCTTTATGATAGTTAGTGGAAGGGTAAAAATAGGATATTACAATGGCGAAGGAGAAGAAATTATCAAAGCCATACTTACCAAAGGAGAACTTTTTGGAGAAAAAGCCATTTTAGGGGTACAAACCCGAAACGAATTTGCACAAGCCATATCTAACAATACTAATATCTGTGCTGTTGGCGTAGATACACTTCACAACTTAATGCAGGATAATAAAACCTTTAGTCAAGGCATCTACAAGTTCCTAGGGTGGCGTTTCCGAAAATTAGAACGTAGACTAGAGTTATTATTATTTAAAGACACCAAAACACGCCTATTAGAATTTCTAGAAGAGCTTAAGGAAGAATATGGCTTTGTATGTCCAGAAAGGAAATGCCTTGTTGTAAAACATCCTTATACCCAAAAAGACCTTGCTTGTCTTATTGCCACCTCGCGGCCAACACTTAACTTATTAATGAATGAATTACAGCAGGAGAAAGTTTTAGATTTCAGTCGAAACGAAATAGTCTTCCTATAACCTATTCCCATACCTTCGAAAGATTACTTATTTCTTAAAATCACACAACTCGAAACCCCAAATTTAACACCCTAATTTTTCAAGTGTCAGCTACCTAACATTTTAACAGGTCGTCATTATATAATTTCGAAAAAAATAGAAATTATGAAACATACTCTTTTATTATTATCCCTATTAGGGGTACTTGGATTTGTAGCTTGTGACGATGATGATGACAATACTGTCGACACATCTGGAGGTGATCAAATGGGAATGGTAGAGGAAACTCCTACTGTACCTGAAATGGCTGAAGTAAAACTAAACGTAACTGGTCTGAAAGAACTAGGAAGTGAATTCGTTTACGAAGGATGGTTAATTACTGAAGCTGGGCCTGTAAGTTCTGGGAGATTTACAGATCCTGCCTTAGAAAGTCAAGAAGTAACTAAAACTCTTTTAGATAGCGCAACAGCATATGTATTAACTATCGAACCAAAAGACGAAACAGGTGATGCTCTTGCTACTCCGGCAGATTCTAAATTATTTATAGCAAATTTTGAAGGGAATAATACTGCAACTGTAACTACAGGCACAATAGGAGATTTCTCTGATATCAGCGGGAAATTCTTTTTACGAACTCCAACTGATGACTCTGTAAATGATATGAATGATGAAGCAGGTGTTTGGTTTGGTACACCAGGGATGCCTCCCGTTGCAAGTTTAGAACTTCCTGATCTTACCGATGTTAAAGGTTGGACATACGAAGGTTGGGCAGTAGTAAATGGAATTCCTTATTCTACAGGGACTTTTGGAAACCCTAAAGCAAAGGATGATAACGCATCTGACTCTAAATTTAAAGGGGATGACGGTGATGGTCCTGATTTCCCAGGAGAAGACTTTGTTCAGAATCTAGAGATGACAAGTTTTCCTGCTTCGGGTGCTGACTTAAGAGGAGCGACAATGGTAATTTCTATAGAACCTGTTCCTGATGATAGTGAGGCTCCTTTCTTATTGAAACCACTTACAGGAGTAGCAGGTATGGATACAGCTCCAACAGACTATGATATGACAGGTAATTTAGCTTCTTTTCCTTCTGGGACTATTTCTAAATAAACTCAATATCCCTTAGATACTAAAAACGCACTATAATTTTTATAGTGCGTTGTTGTTATAAATAAGTAGCAAGTAATTTTATTATTCCCTTAAATGTACTACCATGCCTGGTTAAAGATCTGATCGAAGGTTTCTATAGATACTGGTTTAGACAAATAACTATCTACCATATCAATATCTTTTGCTTTTTGATAATCAATAGGATCTATCGAAGAACTAACTACATAGAGAGACAATTGCTGACTAATATCGTCTCTAATTCCCTGAAAGGCATTTAAAAATTCCCAGCCATTCATTACGGGCATATTAATATCCAAAAATATAAGTTCTGGGGCATTTTTATTTCTATCCTTTAAAGATAAATTTTCAAAATATTCTAAAGCCTCTTTACCATTCTTAAACACTAAAATATCTGAACATAGATTTTTTAGTCGCAAGAGCTTTATTAAAAGTTTAGTATAGATGGTATCATCATCTATAATACAAGTTAGTTTAGACATGGGGGGTTAGGTGCTATTGTTGCTTGTTTGCGCATGATAACAAAAAAGTGTACGCTAATAAAATTAAATAGATAAAAGACTCTTAAAATCGAAGAAAGACCTAATAACAATATACTAAAGCTATTTGGTTACTAATTTACTTAACGTTTGTTTCTATCTGCATCCATCTTTAGAAAGATAAATAACAATATCGTAAAAGCCCAAAGACTAGACCCTCCATAACTTAAAAAAGGAAGAGGTATACCTACTGTCGGTAATAAACCTATTACCATACCAATATTAATTAGAAAATGAAAAAAGAGTATTGCTGTTACTCCATACCCATACACCCTTGCAAACTGGCTTTTTTGTCGCTCTGCTAAAAATAAAAGACGCAAACAAAGTCCCAAGAATGCAAAGACAAAACACAAACTACCAATAAAGCCCCATTCCTCTCCTGCGGCACTAAAGATATAATCTGTATACTGCTCTGGTACAAAATGTCCTTGCGTTTGAGACCCCTGGGTCCAACCTTTACCTAACCAACGACCATTCCCTATAGCAATCTCACTTTGATTGGTATTATATCCTATACCACGGGTATCTTTTGTTTTTCCCAATACAATGTTGAAACGATCTCGGTGATGCTGTTTAAATACGTTGTGGAATACAAAATCTACTGAAAAACAATATGCAGACATCACAGTAAAACCACTGAGCAGAAATAGTAATATCCCACGTTGATTTCGCAAAAAAAAATAAAGAGCTATGCTTACTACAAATAGTGCCCCTATCACCCAATATACTCCCAATAATAAAGTCAAAACAAATAAGGACGCTACAGCAAACAAAATAAAAAGAATATAACTTGTTAGTCCCTCTCTATGCATTGGGAATAAAAAAGCTGCAAATACCATTGCACTCCCTGCATCAGGTTGGGCAATAATGAGTAAAGCGGGAATACCTATTATAAGAATAGCATATCCCAAATATTTCAAGCTTCGTAAATCTGTTTGAATATCACTAATAAACTTAGCCAATGCCAATGCCGTACCTACTTTAGCAAATTCAGAAGGCTGTAATGTTGCCGACCCTATTGCATACCATGAAGTAGCCCCAGAAATGGTTTTACCAAAAGGAAACAAGCCTATTAAAAGTAATAATGAAAAAAGATAGATAACACTCGAAAAGCGCTCGAAGAATTTAGCATCAGTAGCCATTATAAAAACAACTATAATAAAGCTAGTCCCTATCCACCAAATTTGTTTCCCGTAAGACTGACTTAAATCGAAGAAAGAAGTCTCTAATTCTGGATTATGCGTAGTCGAAAAAATATTGAGCCATCCAAATCCCAATAAGAATAAAAAGCACAAAATACTTAACCAATCTATCGCTCCAATACTCGATTTTGCCATTATTATCTGTTAATTACAAAAGGAAGTCCACTTAAAGGTTTTGCATATTCCTCTTCCAAACTATGAGTCATTAACCAATCCTCTAAATGCGTCATGGTAACCTTACCTCTAATGTACTTTTCTATCATTAGACTAGCAATTTTACCTGCGTATCTCGAACCCCAATATCCATTTTCAATAAAAACTGCTAGAGCAATTTTAGGGTTATCTTTAGGTGCAAATGCAACAAATATAGAATGATCTGTTAATTGCGTCCTCTTCCCTTCGATTTTGATGAAGTTCTCTGCTGTACCTGTTTTTCCACAAATTGTAATACCTGGCACTTGTAAAAACATCGCTGTACCATGCGTGAACACCTTTTCCATACCATCAATTAGAGGTTCAAAATGAATTGAATCGATAGTGGTTTGATTTCTTTCTGTATATCTTGGGTTTTTATTATAATTATCATCAATCCCTTTAACTACATGAGGGGTATAAAAATAACCTCTATTCGCAATAGCCGCTGTCATATTAGCTAACTGAATCGGTGTACACAAAACCTCTCCTTGGCCAATCGCATTCGAAAGTGTGGTAACCCCTTTCCACCTTTTACTAGGATAAATAGCATCATAATATTTCGATGTAGGTATTTTACCAGGGCGACCTGCAGGCAAGTCATACCCCAAGAACCCACCTAATCCAAAACTTCTTAAGTGTCTACGCCAATTATCTATTCCTGCCTGTGGTGATGCTTCTTTTTCAATGATTTTTCGATACGATTGGGCGAAGTACGAATTACAGGAATTTGCTGTTGCATATGACAAATTCAATGGACTCGAGTGGGGGTGACACCCCATTTTTCTTCCACGAGTACCATAATAATATCCATTTGCACACGAGAATCTTTGCCTTGTTGTAATGACACCTTCTTGCAAGGCAATTAAACCTGTTAAAATTTTAAAAGGTGACCCTGGAGGATATTCAGCTAAAAGTCCTCGATCGTACATAGGTCGATTAATAGAATCACGGTACATTTTAGTAAAGTTCGCCGAGCGCTTTCTCCCCACTAATAACTCTGGTGCATAAGAAGGTGCGGTTACCAATGCTAAAAGCTCACCTGTTTTTGGTTCTAAAGCTACGATTCCTCCTCTCTTATTTTGCATTAACTTTTCTCCGTACTCTTGTAATTCTATATCTAATCCTAGGTGAATATCTTTTCCTTTTACCGCAGCTGTATCCAGTTTACCACCTAAATAAGGTCCTATTTCACGATTAAAACGATCTTTTTGAAAATAACGCACCCCTTTACTTCCTCTAAGGTCTTTTTCATACTCTTTCTCTATACCTTGTTTTCCTATAAGATCACCAGAGTGATAATGATTATCTAACCGAAGAATACGCTCATTAACCTCGGCAATATATCCTAATACATTTGCAGCGCTTTTGGTTTTATAACTTCTTAAGGAACGTTTTTGAATGTAAAAGCCATCGTACTTATGCATTTTCTCTTGAAGAAATGCGTACTCATTTTTGCTCAGTTGAGGCACAACTACGAATTGGAGACGGGTAGAATAACGTCTTGCTCTTCGTAATTGCTTTTTTAATTTCTCCTTAGATATTTTTAATAAAGAACAAAACTCTAGTGTATCGAATGGCTTTAACTCTCTCGGGATCACCATAACATCGTAAGATGGTTGATTAGAAACCAATAGCTTTCCTTTTCTATCGAAAATATTGCCGCGCTGTGGATATTCGAAGACCGTTTTTACAGCATTATTCTTAGAAATATTAGTGTACGAGGTATCATATATCTGCAAGTAAAACAACCTTCCTAGATAAATAAGTCCAACAAGAACAATGATTATATGAAGTAAAAACTTACGCATTTACACTACATAACTGGGTTTATTCCTAAAAATGACAATTCCTAATATCAAACTAATAAAAGTGAATATACCATTCCAAAAGGTAAACTTTAAAATCGTCTTCCAAAAAGACAGGCTATAAAATTCGAGTGTAAATAAGACCAAATGATGACTAAGAATTAAAAGCAGTAAAACACCGAAAAGCTGTAGGGGCTTATCTCTAGTGAGGTATAAATCACGTAAAGTCTCTTCTCCTTGAAAAAATAATCTTATAAAATATGGCTTTAGATATATCGCCATTACTAAAGCTGCTGCGTGTGCTCCACCAGAGTTTTCAAAAAAGTCGATACACAAGCCCAGCAAGAAACAAGCCAGTAGTTGAACCCATTTTTCGATTTCTATAGGTAAAGAAATAACAAAAAACAAAGCTACGTATGGAGTGATAAGATCCCATAGCAATACTCTATTAGCCACCAGTACTTGAATTATTACCAAGAACAAAAACTGAAAACAATATGTTACAACACTACTTTTCATTCGAATGATTGCTTTCTAATTTTTTGACTTCTTTCTTATTCTGATTCTTTATGATTTCAACAAAACCTACATCAGTCATATCGTTGAATAACAACACTTCTATTTCGTAAAAGTTTTCGTTTTGCCCCAATTCGAAACCAATGATTTTGCCGATAGGTAGCCCTTTTGGGAAAATAGTAGACCTTCCTCCTGTAATTACAGTATCATTAACTGCTACTGGTGCAAACCTTGGTACATCTTGTAATTGCATCACATTAGGATCTTTTCCATTCCATTTCAAAGATCCAAAATGATTAGTTTTCTTTAATTGTGCATTAATGCTCGATCGATTGTTTAGAATCGAAATCACAGTCGCATAATTACTCGAAGTATTCTCTACGATACCGACAATTCCTTTATCCGTAATCACTCCCATATCCCGTGTAATACTATCATTTAATCCCGCATCTATGGTGAGGTAATTATTTGTTTTATGATACGTACTATTAATCACCGAAGCTGGATAGTAAGTGTAGTTTGACTTTATATCAAGCATCAAACTATCTAAATTGAAAGAAGATATTGTAGTTTTTAAACGTGCATTTTCCTCTAAAAGACGCTCGTTATAACTTTTCAATTTGAAGTAGTTACTGATATCTGTTTGGTAAGCAAACAACTTCCCAGTAATGTTACCTGTAGAATTGATAAACTTACTTCTGTGATAACTATGTGATTGCACCGTTAAGGCGTAAGAGATGACCAGCAGTAAAAAAAACAGCAAGGGATTTCTTTTACGAAGAAGAAAATCAAAGATTTGCTGCATAGCTATTTACACCTTATTTACTTAATACCGTTTTGAATTTTTCTATATTCTTCAATGCAATACCTGTACCACGCACAACTGCACGTAATGGATCTTCAGCAATGTAAACAGGTAAATCTGTTTTCTGAGAAAGACGCTTGTCTAAACCTCTTAACATAGATCCCCCTCCTGCTAAATAAATCCCTGTATTGTAGATGTCTGCTGCTAATTCTGGTGGTGTTTGTGATAACGTTTCCATTACCGCATCTTCGATACGTAAAATAGACTTATCTAAAGCCTTTGCGATTTCACGGAAAGAAATTTGTACTTGCTTAGGCTTCCCTGTTAAAAGATCACGCCCTTGTACACTCATATCTTCTGGCGGTGTTTCTAAATCTTCTGTAGCTGCACCTATCTGAATTTTTATCTTTTCTGCTGTACGCTCACCCACATGTAAGTTGTGTTGTGTACGCATATAATAAATAATATCGTTGGTAAACACATCACCTGCAATCTTTACAGACTTGTCACATACAATACCTCCCAAAGCAATAACTGCAATCTCTGTAGTACCCCCACCGATATCAACAATCATATTTCCCTTGGGTTGCATAATATCTACCCCGATACCAATTGCCGCTGCCATTGGCTCGTGTATTAAATAGACTTCTTTACCATTCACTCGTTGTGCACTTTCACGTACTGCACGTGTTTCTACTTCTGTAATTCCCGAAGGAATACAGATTACCATACGAAGAGAAGGTGTAATTAATTTTTTCTTTAAAGCAGGAATTTCACGAATAAAACGGTTAATCATTTCTTCACTAGCTGCAAAGTCAGCGATAACCCCATCTTTTAATGGGCGAATAGTTTTAATATTCTCATGTGTCTTTCCCTGCATCATTGCAGCTTCTTTACCCACAGCTACAATTTTACCTGTAGTACGGTCTCGAGCAACAATCGAGGGACTATCGACCACTACTTTATCATTATGAATAATTAAAGTGTTGGCGGTACCTAAATCGATAGCGATTTCTTCGGTAAGGAAATCAAAAAATCCCATGGGTTAATGTCTATTATACTATTGTTGTTGGCTAAGTTTAGGATGAATTAACGGGTAATTAAATCATCGCTATAAAAATATTAGAAATTCAACAAAAAAATGGTTCTAAGTCACTCTTTTTTCGATAAAATGCATCAGAAAATTAGATAACGTAACTCAGAACCATTTATTGCCTTATTTTTAAAGCTTTAAGCCTAAAACTTACAGTCTATTCTTATTTCACAAGTACTAGTGCTTAAAGTGACGCGTACCTGTCATTACCATAGCAACGCCATTTTCGTTACAGTAATCGATACTTAATTGATCTTTAATCGAACCTCCTGGTTGAATTACTGCTGTAATTCCAGCTCTATCAGCTAACTCTACACAATCGGGAAATGGGAAGAAAGCATCACTTGCCATTACCGCTCCTTCTAAACTAAAGTTAAAAGAAGCTGCTTTTTCTACAGAGTGTTTTAAAGCATCTACTCTAGAAGTCTGTCCACATCCACTTGCTAATAACTGTCCATTTTTAGCAAAAACAATGGTGTTTGATTTTGTGTGCTTACAAATTTTAGAAGCAAACAATAAATCTTTCACTTCTTGAGTAGTAGGAGCTTTTTCAGTCACTACTTTTAAATCTCCTTCAGCATCTGTAATTCCGTCCTTATCCTGAACTAATAAACCATTTAAACAAGTACGTACTTGCTCTGTTGGTAAAGCAATATCGTTTTGTTGTAAAAGAATACGGTTTTTCTTTCCTTTTAATACTTCTAATGCAGCTTCATCAAAACTTGGAGCAATCACCACCTCGCAGAATAATTTATGAATTTCTTCTGCTGTTGCTACGTTGATAGCTGTATTACTAATTAGAACCCCTCCGAAAGCAGAAGTTGGATCTCCGGCCAGTGCATCTACGTAAGCTTGTTTAATCGTATCTCTTTGCGCTAATCCACAAGCATTGTTGTGTTTTAAGATCGCAAATGTTGGAGCTTCTCCTTTGAATTCTCCTATTAAGTTCACTGCTGCATCAACATCTAATAAGTTGTTGTACGAAAGCTCTTTTCCATGAAGT
>CALFUO010000068.1 GCA_937929895.1 uncultured Aquimarina sp. | reverse complement strand
TCCGTGTAATCTTTGGACTTCGATTTGTTTGGCAATCTTATCCCATATAATATGCCTTATATCAAGTTCGTGTTCCTCGGAGCAGAGATTTGCCGACGGCTTCCTTCAGATTCCACCTCGCGATGGACACCCTTGCCTGAGCCTAGTGGTTGGTGATTACAAACCCCCACAGCGGACTTTCACCACCTAGATAATTACCATGCACGGCACACCAAAAAAATCCCTAAGCTTTAAAGGCTAGGGATTTTATATTCATTCAAAAAAAATACGCTTATTTATTTCTAAGTTTTTGTTGCTTTTCAGCTTCTTTCATTGCATGTTCTAAACGTTGTTTGAACTTGCTTTTCTTTTTAGGCTTCTTTTTATTGGCTTCTATTTTTGCATGAATTTTATCTTCATCTAAAATAAAATGCTTTATTACCAACATGATAGCGATCGTTATAATATACGAAACAGAATAATACAATGACAAGCCAGAACTAAAGTTATTATAGAAGAATAACAAGAAGACTGGTGATAAGTACATCATAAACTTCATGTTCGGCATACCTGGCTGTTGTGGTTGTTGCATCGTCTGTCCACTAGTCAATTGTACATTAAAGAACATAGCCGCAGATGCGATAATTGGCAACAAACTAATATGATCGCCATAAAAAGGAATTTTAAACGGAAGCTCTGCTATGATATCGTAGCTCGATAAATCATCTACCCACATAAATGCCTTTTGACGTAATTGAATTGCTGTCGGGAAGAAACTAAATAACGCATAGAATACTGGCATTTGTAACAAGGCTGGTATACAACCCGCCATCGGATTTACCCCTGCTTTGCTATAGATTGCCATGGTTTCTTGCTGTTTCTTCATAGCATTGTCCTTGTACTTTTCGTTTACCGCATTGATCTCTGGCTTTAAAACTTTCATTTTTGCTTGAGACAAATACTGCTTAAAGTTGATCGGAGACATTGCTAAACGCACTAAAATCGTCATCAAAATAATTGCGATTCCTGCAGGCAAGAAACCATTCAATGCATTGAACAATGGCATGAATACATATTTATTCAAACTACCGAAAATTCCCCATCCGAGGTCTACTACCTCATCTAAGTTTTTATCGTAACCATTTAAGATATTATAATCCGTAGGTCCATAGTACCAATTCATGGCATAATTCAAGTCTCCTGAGTTAGCAACCAATGGAGTCTTTAAAGTGAATTTCTTCAACTTTAAAGTATCGATATCTTCATCCTCGATTAATTTCTTAGAAGTTAATTTCGTTTTCTCAAAAGGGGTATTCGTCAATAAAATGGATGAAAAGAAATGTTGTCTATAGGCAACATAACTTACCGATTCTACATCTTTTTCTTTGTAATCAGAAATTCCTAAGTTATTATCTTTAGTACCTTCGTACTCATAGTACAACTTCGTGTAACGATCTTCGAACGTATTACTTTTCGCATGACGTAAAGCTTCTAGTTCCCAATTTAGATTGATTTCTTTAGAAGTATCCCAAACCTGAGATAAACCATTCGAACGAATCGCAAAGTCCAACATATACTCGTTAGGCTTTAACGTATATACGTACTCTAAATATTGGTCATCAGATACCTTTAAACGCATTGCCAATTGTTGATTTCCTCCAACTTTAGTCAGTGTAGGTTCGAAGAATAAATCTTTGGTATCTAAAACACGATTATCACGCGTATTGAAAGTCAATCCTAAAGAAGCATTCTCTCCATCTTTAATAAGGTATACCGGTAAAGAATCATAGGTCTTGAAGTCTTTTAACTTCGCTTCACTGATGTACCCACCTTTATTATTTATTTTTAATCGAAGTACCTCGTTTTCTAAAACTGTCTCTCCTCCATTAGCTGAAGCTAAAGTTTGAGAAAAACCAAAAGCTCCTAATTCTTGGTAAGCCTTAACTTTACCTAAAGAATCTGTAGCTGCTTTCGGACTAACTTTGACTTTACTTTCTATTGCAGCAACTGTTTTTGCAGCCTCTACTTGTTCTTGTTTTGCTTTTTCGGCTGCTAACTCTTCTTCAGATGGTTTATTTACATAAAAAAACCAAATAGCAATACCTACTAAAAGTATATAACCTATTATAGACTTAGCATCAAACTGCTTTTCTTCCATGGGTGTGTAGTAAAATTATTTTTTCGATTGTTTGTTTTTCAACGCTGCTTTTACAAACGCCACAAAAAGAGGATGTGGTTTTAGCACCGTACTTTTGTATTCCGGATGGTATTGAACTCCCACAAACCAAGGGTGATTTGCGATTTCTACAATTTCCACTAGACCTGTTTTTGGGTTAACCCCTGTTGTTTTCAATCCAGCTTCTTCTAATTGTCCTTTATATTCAGAGTTATATTCGTAACGATGTCTATGACGCTCCATAATATTCGCCTCCTTATAAGCATCGTATACTTTACTTCCTTTTTCTAACTTACAAGCCCAAGCACCTAAACGCATGGTTCCTCCCATATCAGTAATATCCTTCTGCTCTTCCATTAAGTTAATTACTTGATGTGCTGCATCAGGGTTTTGCTCTTGAGAAATAGCATCTTTTAAGCCTACCACATTACGTGCATATTCTATCACTGCCATTTGCATACCTAAACAAATTCCTAAGAAAGGAATATTATTTTCTCTAGCATAACGTACCGCATCAATCTTTCCTTCTATACCGCGCGCTCCAAATCCTGGTGCTAC
>CALFUO010000067.1 GCA_937929895.1 uncultured Aquimarina sp. | reverse complement strand
TTTTAAGGGGTTATTCTATTTTTTTACAACTTTAAAATACAAACTTTTAAGCAGTTTTTCAATTCTTAAACACCCTAAAACATCAATAAAATCAATACTTTAAACAAAAAGTAAAGTGATTTTCAGGGGATGGCTAATTATGAACTATCGAGAAATCGAGGTGAAAAAAAGCAATATCGACTTACGATTTAGATATTTAATTAAACTGATACCTTTACTTATTTGAATATTATCTTCCGGCAAACAGGAATCAACTCTAATTGAGATAAACGGTATTGGTCAATTTCAGCAAGAGATAATTTCTTAGAATAATCGATAGCTTCTACATCAAAACCAATAGCTTTCAGTTTGTCGAAATAATCCATGCCGTAAACACGAACATGGTCGTATTGACCAAAAATACGTGCGCGCTCTTTGGGGTCAGTTATCGAATCGTCTTCGAAAGTAACTGCTCGATTGTAATCTTGTGGTATTTGTAAAATCGCCGTTCCATCAGGTTTTAAAACACGAAGTAACTCTTGCATAGCTTTAGTGTCGTCTGGAATATGTTCTAATACATGATTACATAAGATAAAACTGAACGAATTGTCTTCGAATGGAAGGTTGCAAATATCGGCTTTTACATCTGCTAACGGTGAATTTAAGTCCGTAGTGGTATAGGTAATATTTTCCGCTTTTTTAAATCGCTTGTAAAACGCCTGTTCTGGTGCGAAATGAAGCAATGTGTGTTTGCTAGTAAAAAGATCGGTTTCATTTTGAAGGTATAACCATAACAACCGATGCCTTTCTAAGGAAAGAGTAGAGGGAGAAAGTACGTTTTCTCGTTGTTTTTCGTAACCGTAAGGGAGGAATTTTCTAAAACTTTTCCTGTCTATGGGATCAGTGTAACGGTTACCTGAATACATTAAACTAAAAAAAGGACGAGCTATATAGCTCATTTTAATTAAAAAAGGTCTTGGTATTAATCCAAGACCTTTCTTGAATAATTGGTTCATCATACTTTTAAACTACCCCAGTTTTCACCAGACTTAATTCGGTATAATTGCATTTCAGATACTCCGAATTGCTTTGCTAATACGCGAATTCTAGTTTTTCTATTAGGGTCTAATAATTTCTTTTTTAAGATATAAGCTTGTGCTTCAGTTAGTTTCTGATATCCACGAAATCCTTCTCTCTTACGTCTTTCTTTTTCAGCTTTAATACGAGGGCTTTCTGCTACGTGTGCTACCCATTCTCTTTCGGTAGCCCACTGTAAGTTGTCAATTTCGTTATTTGTAACGTCATGATCTTTGTGGATTACGTAAGGTTTATCTTCTGGATTGGGAATAAAGCAAATAGCTAATACACGATGAAGGATAGCAGTTGTAGTGCGATCTTTCCCTGTGTCATCTTTGCCGAGATATACCGAGAAGCCAAGTTGACCGTATTTATTTGTTTTTGTTAATTTTTTGTAGCGTCCAGTCTTCATGTTTTTTATGCGACCTGTGTTGGACACATCGAAAGATACGTGTGGGGGCCACGATTCCTTTCGGTAATTTTTCCATACTTCCATAATGTTAATTTTAATTAGTTCAACTTTAGTTGACTAAAGTTGACGCCGTTTTTTTAAATGGCTTCTCTTCGTCGGTTTTAACTCCTAATACTTTATGCACATAATCAAAAGTAGAAAGAATTTCAGGGGCACCGTCGATGATAGCCACGTTATGTTCAAAGTGGGCACTAGGTTTGTTATCCCTAGTAGTAATAGTCCACCCATCTTTATGTTGTCTAATTTCTTTTACACCCATATTCGTCATTGGTTCGATGGCTACCACCATACCTTCGATAAATTTTTTACCGCGACCTCTGCGTCCATAGTTAGGCATCTCTGGTCCTTCGTGCATTACTCTTCCTAATCCGTGGCCTACAAGTTCACGTACAACTCCATAACCAGCCGCTTCAGTGAATTTTTGAATTGCATAACCAACATCTCCAACACGGTTGTTGATTTTGAATTGTTCTATACCTACGTATAATGAAGCACGAGTGGTATCTAAAAGTTTCTTTGTTTCTTCTGGGATTTCTCCTACAGCAAATGTATAGGCATGATCTCCATAAAACTCATTTTTTAGAGCGCCACAGTCTACAGATAAAATGTCTCCTTCTTGTAAAGGGGTATCGTTCGGAATACCATGGACTACTTGTTCATTTGGGCTTACACAAAGTGTATTCGGGAAATCGTACAGTCCTAAGAATCCTGGTTCTGCACCATGATCTCGGATAAAAGTCTCTGCGAGAGCATCTAATTGAAGTGTCGTTACTCCAGGTTTAATCTCCGCAGCTAACATACCTAAAGTTTTAGATACAATTAATGCGCTTTCTCGAATAAGCTCTATTTCTTCTCTTGTCTTTATTACTATCATATGTTATATGCTGTTTCAGGGGGTGCAAATATAACGGTTTGAGTAGTTTCTGTTGAGTGCTAAGGTATTAAAAAAGCCACTTACTAAAAAATGTAAGTGGCTCTTTCTGTTTTTTATGAAAAAATATAATCTATATTAAAGGAAAACGTGTCATTGCTTTTGGTTGTTCTACTCCGATAAGCTTTAAAATGGTTGGGGCAATATCTCCAAGAACGCCATCTTTTATTTCTTTTAATTCTTTATCAATCAAAATGATCGGAACGGGGTTAGTGGTGTGTGCAGTATGTGGGCTACCGTCGGGATTCATCATTGTTTCACAGTTTCCGTGGTCTGCAATTAAGATTGTTGTATACCCGTTTTCTAGACCTGTTTCGATTACATCTTTAGCACATTTGTCTACAGCTTCGCAGGCTTTAACAGCTGCTTCCATAATACCTGTGTGACCAACCATATCTCCGTTAGCGAAATTTAAACACACAAAATCTGCTTCTTGTGTTTTTAAATCAGCTACTAAAGCTTCTGTTAATTCGTAGGCACTCATTTCTGGTTGTAGGTCGTAAGTGGCTACTTTTGGAGAATTCTTTAGAATACGGCTTTCTCCTTCGAATGGCGCTTCTTGTCCACCAGAGAAAAAGAAAGTAACGTGAGGATATTTTTCGGTTTCGGCGATTCTAATTTGCTTTTTACCTGCTTTAGAAAGTACTTCCCCTAAAGTTTCTGTAATATTCTCGTTATTGAAAATCACTTTGATTCCGTCAAAGCTTTCGTCATAGTTTGTCATCGTAACATAATACAATGGCAACTTCTTGGTATTTTGCTCTGGAAAATCGTTTTGAGAAAGCATGTTCGTTAACTCTCTTCCGCGATCTGTACGGAAGTTGAAGAAAATTACAACGTCATTCTCTTCTAAAGTTCCTATAGCTTTACCATTTTCACTAGCGATTAATGGTTTTATAAATTCGTCAGTAACGTTAGCAGCGTAGTTTTCTTTTAAAGAAGTGATTACGTCTTCTGTTAACGTTCCTTCTCCTTTAGCAATTCCATTATACGCCAATGCTACACGCTCCCAACGGTTATCGCGATCCATTGCGTAATAGCGACCTGTAATCGATGCGATTTTACCAGTAGTGGCATCCATATGCTCTTGTAAAGAAGAGAATAATGAAGCTCCTGATTTA
>CALFUO010000066.1 GCA_937929895.1 uncultured Aquimarina sp. | reverse complement strand
ATACGATGTCCCATATTGAATACTTGATACATCTCTTTCCAATCGGTACCAGAATTTTCTTGGATCAGTTTAAATAAAGGAGGAACATCGAATAAGTTATCCTTGATGATATGATTTTTATCAATGAAATGTAAAATCTTTGTTTGCGCCCCACCACTACAATGCACCATTCCATGAATGTTATCACTGTTGTATTTCTCTAAAATCTTTTTGATGATAGGGGCATAAGTTCTGGTTGGAGATAATACCAGTTTTCCAGCATCGATCGGAGCATTTTCTACAGTATCAGTCAACTTAGTTTTCCCTGAATATACTAAGTCTTCGGGTACCGAAGGGTCAAAACTTTCAGGGTATTTTTTAGCTAAGTATTTGTCAAACACATCGTGACGAGCAGAAGTTAGTCCGTTACTTCCCATTCCACCATTATATTCACTTTCGTAAGTTGCTTGACCGAATGATTCTAACCCTACAATCACATCACCAGCTTGGATATTTGCATTGTCAATCACATCCGAACGCTTCATACGTGCTGTTACTGTAGAATCTACAATAATCGTACGCACTAAATCACCCACATCTGCGGTTTCACCTCCTGTTGAATGGATAGTTACTCCATGATTTTTAAGGTCTGCAAGTAATTCTTCTGTTCCGTTGATTAAAGCAGCAATTACTTCTCCCGGGATTAAGTTTTTATTTCTTCCAATAGTAGAAGAAAGCGTAATATTATCTAGGGCGCCTACACAAAGTAAGTCATCAATATTCATAATTAAAGCATCTTGTGCAATACCTTTCCAAACAGAAATATCTCCTGTTTCTTTCCAATACATATAAGCCAAAGAAGACTTTGTACCCGCACCATCGGCATGCATTACTAAACAGTGATCTTCGCTACCCGTTAAATAGTCAGGGACTATTTTACAAAAGGCTTTAGGGAATAGGCCTTTATCAATATTTTTAATAGCTGCGTGTACTTCTCCTTTAGAGGCAGAAACCCCTCGTTGTGCATATCTTTTGCTTACTTCTTGACTCATATATCGAAAATATAGATTGCAAAGATATTAAAAGGAGTGTTAAGAATCTTAGTTGATAAACCTTGTATATAAGTTTCTTTTCAGATTTAGAGTTCTTCAACTTCTTCGAGCTCTTCGGTGACCTTCTTTTGGCATACAACAGTAGTATCTTTCGAAAAGTTAGGATGTGTAAAATCAAAGGCTTCACAAATTTCTGAGGGTATGTGTAGCATTGGATTTTTTTTGATAGAAAAAATGAGAAGATTTAACTTTCCTATTTCAGCAGGAATCGAATTTAATTTGTTATTCTGCAAAAGTAATACTCTAAGTTTAGGAGCACTGGCTATATTTTTAGGAATAGTATTTAACTTATTACCTGATAGGTTGATTAATCTTAGGCTTGGTAGTTTTCCTAAAAATTTAGGAATACTATCTTCGATGTTATTATTGTTAAGATATAGACTTTCTAACCTTTTTAGTTTTTTAATTTCATTAGGGAACTCATTTAAGTTCATCCAAGATAAATCCAAATTAACGACTCTATTTTTTTTTATTTTAATACGTTCCCATTCAGTAATATCTATTTCTAAACTCCAGTTTAGGTTTTGTAGTGCAAGGTTATTTTTGACAAGACTAATTAAGTTTTTTTTATCTCGTTCTAAAGGATCATTTTTTTTAGGAATGCTATTAGAAGTATCAGCTATATTAGCTGATGCTCTTGTGTTTTCTTCAAAGACGCTTTCATCTTCGGGACTTATATCAGAATCGTCTGTGCTACAGCTACACAATAGCAGTCCTATTCCAATAAAAAGAAGGTTAATTTTTCTCATCAGTGTGAATATTTGTTGGTTATTTAAATTTACAATAACCTTTTGATTATTAAGGTGTTTGTTCGTCTAAGTGTTTGGTTATTTGGGTGAAAAATGATTTAAAATGTTTTTTGTCAGGATAATCGAGTCTTTGTAGCAAATATTAAAATGAAAAAATATGTTTTCGTCTTCTTTAGTGAAATTTATTTTTTTCAAAAACATGATTATAAATACCTTGTTATTTTATTGAATTGTTGTTTTTAACTGATTTTCAGTTGTTTATAACGAATAAAATAGTGTATATACAAATAGTTTTATACTTTAAGCTTAGTAACCAAATCATATATTCATTGAAAATCTTCTATCTAATCCCATTATTGCTATTGGGGGTATTATCATATTCGCAAACTAAAAATTTCAATAAGCTTTCGTTAGAAGCGGCAGGTGGTTTTAATATTCCTATTACACCTACTAGCACTATAGATATAGCTGATTATACCATACCAAGACATTTGGATATTGGAGCTAGATATGCATTTACTAAAAATTGGAGTTTAAAATTGTATTACAGTCGAGACCGTTTTCAAAACAAAATGTTGTCAGAGGTAGGGGTTACATATCATCGTGTTAGTATTGAAGCATACTTTAATCTTTCTCAGAAACTTAGGATTCTAGAAACATCAAGATTCAACATCTTAACACATGCTGGGGTAGGAATTACTTATGCGTATCCCGAAGCTATTGAGCGATTTCTAAATGGAGGAAGATTTACTTATGGCATTGTCCGAAACTTTCCTAAAGAATATGAACGCATTGGTAATTTGATTGTAGGATTTACTCCCCAATATATACTTTCAGAACGTTGGGTGTTAACTATGGATACTTCTATGGTATTTAATAGAGAACAGCAATATGGCTATGATGGAGAGCTATTATCTCAAAATTGGGTTAAAGAACGAGGAGCATTTTTAAATTTTTCTTTGGGAGTACAACACTTACTAGGTAATGGGCATGATCGACATGCAGATTGGTTAGAGAAACGATAATGCATAAAAAGAATTAATACATTGAAAAGTATAACTACATATTTAGCTAAGAATTTTTTTGTTTCCGCAGGGAAAACGATGACGACTTCTTTAGCTACTTTATTGTTATTACCTCTAGTAATTCAAAAACTAGGGGTTGAGATGTATGGAGTTATCAGTATTACCTTAATGTTCAGTGGAATTTCTTCTTTGATAGATCTTGGGTTATCAAAGGCTATCGTATTACTCTGTGGAAAAGACAAATCCAATGCAAACAAGATAGTTTCATCTGCACTTTATATCAATTTATTGATCATCGGAGCGATTACTATAGTATTCGTGACCTTGCAGTTGCTTAAAGTAGATGTATTAGGGAGTAAGCTAAATTTATCCACTAGTAGCAAAGTGATAGTTCTAAATATAGGTTTCGTGTTACTTGTCCTTATGCTCTTGAATAATTGGTGTCGTGCTATTTTAGAAGCCAATTATAAACTTCATATAGTTAGTATCACTTTAGGTATATATACTCCATTACTTTACTTATCGATTTTCGTACTCAGTTTTGTTACTGATCAATTATGGATGTTTGTGTTTACACCATTTGTAATCACATTGTTGATGTTCATTTTTAATTGGACTTATATTAGGTATCAAACTAATATTAGAGTTGTTAGCGTCAGTTATCACGATTTAAAATTTGTAGTTAAAAAGTCGGTAGCTTTTTTAAATATAGGACTTGTAAATAGTATGGTAATGCCGCTGATGCGGTACTTATTTGTTTTAGTTGTTGCAGATGTCGGGCTGTACGCCATATTCGATTTATCTTTTAAAATCGCCATGTTAGCGAATAGCTTTATTGTGGCTTTGGCGTCGCCCATGTTTGCAGTTTTCTCTAATCGTATAAAAGATCAGGCTCAGAAAATGGCTTTGATTTCCTATAAAATATTCTTCTTGTCTTTGTTGTTGTATGCTATTATCAATGCTACATATTTTACATTTGGAAGTTATTTTCTTATGTTTTTGAAGCT
Source organism: uncultured Aquimarina sp. (assembly GCA_937929895.1). Classification (GTDB taxonomy): domain Bacteria; phylum Bacteroidota; class Bacteroidia; order Flavobacteriales; family Flavobacteriaceae; genus Aquimarina. The sequence continues at coordinate 2,909 of CALFUO010000066.1, read as the reverse complement.
AGAACCTAATCAACTAGGTTTGTTGTTCAATATTTCTTCAATCTTAATTCTATCATTAGGTAGTGTGGCGATTGTCGAGGTATTTTACCGTTATTTTTTAGGCAACAGCCAATTTAAACGAGCTTTTCTATTAAAATTAATTGTTCCTATTGGTGCTGTAATAGTTTTCTTTCTGTTGCCACAATTCAAAGATATTTACCGATTTATTTATGCGTACAGTATTAGCTTATTTTTAAGTGCACTGCTAATCGGAGTTAGTTTTATAAAAGATAATAGCACCCTAAAACTAATTCGATCATGATAGTATTGCTGCTTGTTTTTTATGTTTTGGCACTTTATCTAGCGGTTAGGTCTCCACATCATTTTGTAATCTATTACATTTTGGCCACTACCAAGTTTTTAGGGTTTCTAGACCCAGCTACCTTTATTGTTGGAGGCATAGAGTTGGGGTATTTTGGTTTAAACTGTATTGCCATTTTTGGAACTTTCTTTAAAAAGCAATGGTATATTTTTTCGCGAAAGCATCTGTTTTTCCTTTTGTTCATTCTTGTATTATTAGTTTTTGGCATTGTAAAACCTTTTTTAGATGATAATTCGTCTATTCTCCGATCTTTTATAGCCAGTAAAGACACTTGGTTCTATTTTATTCTCTTGTACATTATTGTTTATAAGGATAAGATTGACAATGCAAAATTGTTTCAGTTTTTAAAAACTTTAGGGGTTTACCTAAGTACAATTTATATAGTAGGACAAATCTCTATAAATATTGTACCACCAGCATACAGTGGAGGTTTGCATATTCGAACTTTTTTTCCGACCTACATTAGTTTAGCGGTATTCTTATATGTGGTCAATATAAAATTTGCTCCGATTCGTAGCTTAAAAAATCGTTTTATAGTTCTTTATCTTTTTCTAGGACTTCTATTGGCAGCTCATCTAAGTTTGACCGTAATGACAGGAATGGGCTTTTTGGTGTACAAATATATTTACAACGAAAGATTAGAGTTTAGTCCGATTTCTTTCAGTCGATTTTGTTTGATCTTATTATTTCTAGCAGGGTTAACTTTTGCTTCAGTTCAAGGATTATATCAAAATATTTCGAAGGATGTTTCAGAGATAATTTCCGGAGAAGATAACGCGTTAAGTTCTAGAGATGTTTATAATCAGTTTCGCTGGGAAGCCATCGAGAAAAAGAAAACATTAGGATATGGTTTTATCCATCAATCTTCTCGTTATATGAAGCAAATCAAACTTCGAGGTAACAATAGATTTATGGAACGTTTCACCGTGATCGATTCTGGTTATGTAGATATGTTAATTAAGTTCGGCTATCTAGGTACGTTTCTATTCGTATGTATACTCACCATTTTTTACGCGAAAGGATTCTTTGTTAAGTACAAGAATCCGTTATCACTAGCAATGTCGATTTATTTAGCTCAGTATATATTTATTAATTACACCTGGTCAGTATTCACATTTGCACATGGCATTGTCCCTGGGATTTTTGCTTTTTATTTTATTGAAACAAGCCTTTGGGAAGAAGTAGAAGAACAAGTGCCTCAATCTCAGTTTAATTTAGAAAAAGCTTTGTAATATGTCTTTAAAAGTTCTTTACATATTGCCATCATACAATAAATTCGGAGGTACTCCGAAGAAGACTATGGATTTGATTAAGTATTCGGATAACAGCTGCTTTTTATATGTATGGACCAATGCTTATGCAGAAGATTTTAAACAAGATTTTGAAGAGGCAGGAGCCAAAATTTTTGAAGGCAATCACGGTTCTAAGGTTCGAAAGCATGTAAGTGAGATATCTAAAATTATTTCTAATCATAATATTGATATTATTCAATCTCAATTCTTCTTTGGAGAATTATTGGCCACATTCGTAAAAATTTTTAACCCTAAGATAAAATTGATTATCGCATTTGTGGGGTCTGCTTCTCCGAGTGGTTATAAAAGACATATCATGAAATTGCTCTACCATAAGACCGATGCCTTTGTGTATATATCGAATTATGTGAGACAAGAAAGATCTTCTGTATATCCAAGGCTAAAAAAAGCGAATGGTAAAATAATATATAATGGCACTACTAGGCCAGAAAATGCAATGAGTGCTGTTGTAGATAAGAAACATGAAACAACCATGCTTTGTGTTTCGGGTTTGTCTAAAATTAAAAACATTCAGATTTTAATAGATGTAGCTGTTTTACTTTTTGAAAGTGGATATCGGGAGTTTGAGTTTTTGATTGCTGGAGATGGACCACAACGGGAGAATTTTGAAAAGCAAATTCAAGAAAAAGGAATTTCTAATCACGTTACGTTACTAGGCTATCAAAAGGATATTGGTGATCTATACCAAGTTACAGATATTTTTGTACATCCTTGCTATATAGAAGGCTTTGGTATCGCTGTTGCAGAGGCAATGCTCGAAGGAAAACCTATTGTAGCGGCTAACGCAGGGGCATTACCGGAATTAATTGTTAATGAAGAAACAGGCTTACTAGTAGATCCATTCGATGCAGCTGCTTGGGCTAAGGCGATTGTTTGGTGTACTAATAATAGAGATCAGGCAAACCGTATGGGATCGCTTGCTCAAAAAAGGGCACAAGAAGACTTTTCGGTACATCAATTTGTAAACAACTACAACGAACTATATCAAAACCTTGCTTGAATCTATGAAAATTGTAGTATTACATCCTCCGTTATACCCCGTAAATCATCAGTTTTTCAATACACTGGGCGAATATGTTTCTTTGGTTGTATATAGTGTTGAGCTCCGCCGAAGCAAAGTCACGTTTTGTGAATATTACCCCAGCAATTTTGCAACGATGAAAGCCATCGCAAAAGCGATGGGGAGCGTCAGCACCCATGAGAGGAATATCTCCATCATTTTTTTGGTGTGCCCT
>CALFUO010000065.1 GCA_937929895.1 uncultured Aquimarina sp. | reverse complement strand
ATTGATTACACCAAGACAAATCAGTTTACCACTAAAGATGATTATGCTACCGTATGTGAAGTTTCTAAAACAATGTATGTAGCAAAAAAGACTTTTTATAAAGCGAAATTAGCAAAACGGGGTACAAAAAATAACTAAACTACCTTCTCCTGAAATCCCAAAGGGTTCGATTTTGAATTAAGTCGACAAAAGATTTACAGAATTACGTAGTTAAGAAGTTATGCTTCTTATTACTTAACTACTGAATTCTTAACTACTGTATCAAAACACAAATAGTTGATTATTTTACGGAAGGCTATGTCTATTTACCTCTCGATTGACACATTACGCTTCGGTAATACTCTTCGCTGCTAAATACCCACCTGTCCAAGCATTTTGAAAATTAAAACCACCTGTAATTGCGTCTATATTTAGACACTCACCTACGATATAACACTTTTGTAATTGCTTACTCTCGAAGGTCTTAAAATTGATTTCCTTTAAATCTACTCCACCTGCTGTCACGAATTCATCTTTAAAGGTACTTTTCCCTTCGATTTGATATTCGGATTGAGCTATATTTCTAGCCAAAGCATTCCAATCCTTCTTATTCAGATCGCACCAGCGTTTTTGCTGACCTTTTAAGCTTATTTCTACCAAGCGTTTCCACAGACGTTTCGGTAATTGAAAAGATGGCGTATTAGTAACTAAACTTTTTTGAGCATAATTCTCCTTTAATTCTTCTAAAACTTCTTCCTGTGATAAATGTTTCGTCCAGTTAATTACCAAAGTGAATGTATAGTCTAACATAGCTAGATCTCTAGCTCCCCAAGCCGACAACTTCAAAATACAGGGACCACTAAATCCCCAATGCGTTATCAATACTGCACCTTCTGATTTTAGTTTAGTAGATCGAATCGTTGCCGAAGCATTCACTACAACCCCTGGTAAATCTTTAATACTATCCGAAGTACAATTAAATGTAAATAACGATGGTACTGGTTCAATAATTTTTAAGCCCAAACCTTTAAAGTGTTTCCATATTTTAGCTTGACTCCCTGTAGCCATCACTAAGTGCTCTGCCTGAAATTGATCGGTTTTGGTTTCAATATTCCAAACCTCATCTTTACGTTCAAACCCTTGAACTACCTGGCTTGTTTTAACTTCAATCTTATATTTCTTTACCTCTTGCAGAAAACAATCGATGATACTTTCCGAACTATCCGATACGGGAAACACCCTACCATCTTCTTCCATTTTTAAAGGCACGCCACGAGTTTCGAACCATTCCATAACATCACCCGTCATAAAATAATGGAAGGGACCTTTAAGTTCTCTTTCTCCTCTGGGATAATTTTTAGCTAATTGATTTGGTATAAATTCAGCATGAGTTACATTACATCTTCCTCCCCCAGAAACTCTAACTTTTTGTAATACTTTAGACGACTTTTCTAAAATGAGAATCTTTAAGTCTGGATTGAATATCGCACAATTGATGGCTGTAAAAAAACCTGAAGCACCACCACCGACTACAATTATATCGTACTTCATGTGATTACATTTTTAAATAAAAATCCTTTACCAACGATGTATATGCTTCGGTATATTTATGACGATCGATTTCAATTATAAGTTCACTTACATCTATCTTTTCTACGGGTTGATGTTCTAATTGTAATAGGCTCCTTTTAATCGGTGCGTCTTGATGTCCTTTTACATGTGTTATTCGAGTTGGGAACAACTGCATTTGCAATGCGATATCCAAAAAACGATCTTCTTGTTCATACGGAATAACGACGGCGAAAACACCTGTATCCGACAGCATTTTTTTAGCCCCATATAACAAATGTTCGAAAGGTAACGCATCTTCAAATCGGGCTAAATTCTTAGATGCATCTTCCGTTTTTTGAGTTGCTAAATGATATGGAGGGTTGCTAATGATTAGATCGTACAATTCGTCATCTACTTCTTGAAAATACTCTTGGAAAGAAGCATGAAAACAAAATAAACGATCACCCCAAGGACTGTTTTCAAAATTCTCTACTGCTTGTTCGAAGGCTTCGTCATCAATTTCGATAGCTTCTATATGTGCTTCAGCAAAACGCTGTGCTAACATTAAGCTAATCACTCCTGTTCCTGTACCGATATCTAATACATTACCTATCTCCTTTCGGGAGTTTACCCAACCTCCAAGAAGTACTCCATCCGTACCAATTTTCATCGCACAGCGATCTTGAGCAACTTCGAATTGCTTAAATCTAAACACATTTGACATAAATCTACATTGAATCTATATAATGAGACTGCAAATATCAGAATATAAAAGCATCCTTTACTTAATTTTGTAATATGAATTGGAGATTGTGTCTATATCTATTGGTCTGCTTAGGCTATTCGTGTCAAAAGAAAGTACATTATAATCCTGTCCCACAGGATCATCTTCCTCCTATTCGTTTTACGGCTTTACCGCGGCAACCCGAAGTTCCACAGGACAATCTTCAGACCGAAGATAAAATCGCTCTTGGTAAACTATTATTTTTTGACCCTATCCTATCTGGAAATAGAGATGTGGCTTGTGCTACTTGTCATCATCCTAATCATGGATATGCAGAGTTTAGAGATCTATCTATTGGGGTTAATGGAATAGGATTGGCTAGCAAGCGTAAATTCAAAACACCTAATGATATCGACATTGTTAAGAGAAATGCACATACGGTTTTAAATACCGCCTATAATGGGATTGACGA
>CALFUO010000064.1 GCA_937929895.1 uncultured Aquimarina sp. | reverse complement strand
GATTACTTAAAACTACAAACTCTTAATTTAACAAAAAGTTAAGGTTTTGTTTAACAATACTTTATTGACTCAAGTCTACTTTTTCTTCGTGATCAAATTCTATTTGAGGTGAAAACTTTAGATGTAAATAATGGAACTTTTAATGCCGATAATCTACTTGATCAAATGGAAAGAGGGTTCAACCAAGTTATCGATCAAATAAATGCCTACAAGGCAGAAAACCCAGATATTGAACACATCAAAGGACCTTTTTTTATTGAATATGTTTGATCTTATTATTTCACATCTTGCAAAGCAAATACTTTTCTCAGTACATCTGTTGTTCTAGAAGAAAGTTCGGTTCTAATTTTCTTTTCTTCTTTGCCAATCATGGTATACACCCCTTTTAGCGCTTGTTGTGCTACATAGTCTGTAAGATTAGGATTAACTTTTTGAGTAAAAGGAACATTGTTATATTTCGTAATGATGTTTGCCCAAATATCAGTTGCTCCGACTTTACCTAAAGAATTTTGAATAACAGGAGTGAACTTAGAATACAAAGCTGTATTAGTTTTAGTATTTAAGTAATTAGTTGCCGCACTATCGGCACCTAAAAGAATGTTTTTAGCATCGTTAAAGCTAATTTGCTTTACCGCATTAACGAATATTGGAGTCGCTGTTCCTACAGCATCTTCCGCGGCACGGTTCAAAACTTTTAATCCTTCATCAGCTAATTTAGAAAGTCCTATTTTTCTTAGTGTATTGTCTACTTTCTGAAGTTCTTCTGGCAATAAAATTTTTACTAATTCGTTTTTGAAAAAACCATCCTTGGCAGTCAGCTTAGAAACTTGTAAGTCAATTCCTTTATCTAAAGCTTGTCTTAATCCGTTGGCGATGTATTCGTTACTTAAACCTTGACCTTGCCCAAGCGTACCCTGCGGAAGACTGTTTACTACTTGTTGCAGTTCAGCACAACTGAAAAGTGAAAATACAAGTACTATTGATAAAATTTTTTTCATGATTTAAATTTTAGTGATTAGCTAAACACAACCGTTTTATTATTGTAAACCAACACTTTGTGTTGTAAGTGTCTTTTGATAGCTACAGAAAGTACAATTTTTTCGACATCCCTTCCTTTAGCTACAAAATCATCTATAGTATCTGTATGTGAAACTTTTACAACTTGCTGCTCGATAATTGGCCCTTCGTCTAAATCAGTTGTTACATAATGAGAAGTAGCACCGATTAACTTTACGCCACGTCTATGTGCCGAATGGTAAGGTTTAGCACCAGGAAAAGCAGGTAAGAAAGAGTGGTGAATATTGATTACTCTATTGACATACTTAGAAACAAAATTTGCAGATAAAATTTGCATGTAACGAGCCAATACAACAAAATCAATATTATTTTCTTCTAAAATTCTAAATTGTTCAGCTTCTGCTTCTGCTTTATTTGCTCTTGTAACAGGAATGTATGCGTATGGAATGCCAAAGCTTTCGGCAACCTCACGCATATCTTCGTGATTACTGATAATCATCGGGATTTCAACTTTTAATTCTCCGGCGGCATAACGGCCTAAAATATCATATAAACAATGAGAATATTTCGATACAAAAAGTGCCATACGTGGCAAAATTTCGGGCTCAAATAATTGCCAGTCCATTTCCATTGGTGTAGCGATTTCGATACCAAAACGATTTTTAAAAGTTTCTAAAGCATCAGAGTTTGCATCGAACTCACATTCCAAACGCATAAAGAACGCATTGGCGTCTGCATCTACGTGTTGCTCTAAGTATACTGTGTTTCCGTTATAGTGAGCTATAAAGTTTGTCACTTTCGCAATCAATCCCTTTTGGTCAGGGCAATGAATCAATAATATGATCTTCTTCAAGGTTCTATGCTTAAAATATTTCTAGGGCAAATTACCTATTATTGTGGAAGTAAAAAAAAGAAATCAAAGCAAGTTCTACTTACTTTGATTTCTTGAAATAGGGTCGATATTTTTACTGAAATTATCCTTCTACAACTTCTTGGTAACCTTTAGCATCTAAAAGATCTTCTACTTCAGAAATATCGCTATATTTTACTTTTATAATCCAGCCTTCTCCATATGGGTCTGTATTAATTAATTCTGGGTCATCGTCTAGTTTCTCATTTAACTCAATGATCTCTCCGCTTAATGGCATAAAAACATCACTAACCGTTTTTACAGCTTCTATCGATCCGAACTCCTCATCCTTAGCTACGACTTCATCCACTTTTTCTACGTCTACATAAACGATATCTCCTAATTGACTTTGTGCAAAGTCAGTAATACCAACATACGCAATATCTCCGTCAATACGAGCCCATTGGTGCTCTTTACTATATTTTAATTCTTCAGGTAAATTCATCAAGTATAATTTTATTACTTCAGTAGATGAACATTCGAGTTCATTACAATTAAAAGCAAATTTATTAAATTTTAGTAGCTCTTAGCATTTCTCTTTTCCCCGGAGGGCCTTCTAGTCGTTCGACATCAAAACCTACAGCTTGCATTGCTCGTCTTACACTGCCTTTTGCGGCATAGGTAACTAAAACTCCATTTTGTTTTAAGGCATCATACATTATTTTAAAGATAGATTCAGTCCATAACTCTGGTTGTACACGGGCTCCAAACGCATCAAAATATACTAAATCATAAGCATCAATATCACGAATGCTTTTAAATTCTAATTGTCTTTTCCTAAGCTTAAAGTTATTTGTAATAGATATATTTTCTTCCCAAATCGATTCTTGGATTTTAGTATAAATAGCATTCCATTTACCACCATTTATAAAACTCCCATAATCCATAGCCTCCCATTCTTCTTTGGTTACAGGAAAAGCTTCAATACCAGTATAATCAATTTTTAAATCGTACTCAAACGCAAAATCAAATGTCAATAGTGCATTTAAACCTGTTCCTAATCCAATTTCTAAAACATTGATAGGTGTTAATGATTGTTTTTGACTCTTGTGTTTTAGTCCTTTATCAATAAAAACATGTAATGCTTCTTGTAGAGCGCCATGTTTAGAGTGATATTGTTCGTTAATTTCGGGTAAGTGTATGGTAAAAGAACCATCACCCGTCTTCATAATTTCTCGCTTCATATTACTCGAACTAAAATTATAATAAGTTTTGTCTTTAAAATATAGAATCTATCCTTAAATGCACCACAAAGATATTTTTTTGATTGAAAATTTTCAGTTTTCGGATTCAATGTTTGGTAATATGTTAACATTTTCGTCAAAAACGACAAAAAAAAATGAATTCATCATAAATAACGATACGATAAATTAACTATTAGCAATCGTTTATTTTTATTTTATAATGAAGTAAATTTGCCGTTACATTTTATTACACTTCTAGATTACATTGTGTAAATTTTAAATGTGAAATTATAAGAATCGAGAAAACTCGTTGGAAACAGATCCGCTTTGCGGAATTAAATATGTAGTGATGAAAGAGACCTTATCTCAGCCGTTGAAAATTACCAAATCCACTACTACTAAAATTGGTAGTGTAGATTTCGAAAACATCAACTTCGGTAAACTTTTTACCGATCATATGTTTGTGTGCCGTTATATCGACGGTGCATGGAGACAACCTGAGATCGTCCCATATCAGCCGATCACTTTAGATCCGTCTGCAAGAGTATTTCATTACGGACAAGCTGTTTTCGAGGGATTGAAAGCCTACAAAGATAAAGAAGGAGATACATTTTTATTTAGAGCAGACGAAAATTTAAAGCGTATTAATAAGTCTGCTGCTCGTCTAGCCATGCCAGAATTTCCCGAAGAATATTTTAATGAAGGATTAACATCCTTGTTAAAATTGGATAACGACTGGATCAAATCGGGTAAAGGAAATTCTCTTTACATTCGTCCGTTTGTGATTGCTACAGAGGCAAGCTTAATGGCTTCTGAAGCTAACGAATATGCTTTCTATATCATTTGTTCCCCTGCTCAATCATATTACGGAGGAGAGGTAGATGTATTAATTTCTGATTATTATTCTCGTTCTGCTAGTGGTGGAATAGGATATGCTAAAGCGGCAGGTAATTACGCAGGTCAGTTTTACCCAACGAATTTAGCCAAAGAGCAAGGGTATCAGCAAATTATTTGGACAGACTCGAGTAGCCATAAATTTGTAGAGGAAGCAGGTACGATGAATATCTTTT
>CALFUO010000063.1 GCA_937929895.1 uncultured Aquimarina sp. | reverse complement strand
TGGATGAAGCTAGTGGAAACTATTTTGGAAAACGTTTGATTAGAGATTATTACTATAAACGTATGCCAAAGCAGATTGCATTAGAATTTGAAGAACGATATGATCTAAATCCAGATTCAATTAAAAGAAAAGTATATCAAGAAGAAAACCCAAATACATATTTAGCAAGTTTTGCAGAATTCATTTTCACAAGCGAAGAGCGTAATGGGTACTTCTATTTATTAATTACAGAAGGTATAAAGCGTTTTGTAGAGGATCGTGTTTTATGTTTTCCAGAAGCACAAAACGTACCAATTCACTTTATAGGATCGATAGCGCATTTTAGTCAAGATATTATTCGAGACGCTCTATTACCTTATCACTTAACTTTAGGAAATATCATTAGACGACCTATTGATGGAATTATAGATTATTATAGAAACCAGATTCTTTCGTAGTTAACTAATTCATAAATAAATTATAGCCGATATGTTATTGTAATGTGTCGGTTTTTTTTGTTTTATTAGGTTGTTTTTCAGATTATTGTATTGGTACTTTTTGATTTTAAATAGTGTTAAGTGTATTCTTTTAATTCTTACTTTTGGAGTATTAATACAAATTATTTAAAATGAAAAATTTCAAGTTAGGTTTAGTTGCCTTATTAGGGGCCTTGTCTATTATTAGTTGTAGTAGTGATGCTGAAGATGTTCTAGGCTCAGGCAATAATGGAGCTGATGAGAATACTCCTACTATTCGTATAACCGAAGGAGGTGCCACTGACGACATATTTGTTGCAACGGCTACAGGAGAAGCAGGAACCATTGTTCAGGGTAGAGTAATCTTTACTACTACTGATAGTAAACAAAGAAGGCTTTATGTAACTAAGTCAGAATTTGGAAGCTCTGCAGAACCGATTGTTATAGAAGAGTTAAGTAAAAAAGGAACTAAGGCAGATGGATCTATCGATTTAGATGGGGATACAAAAAAGACTCTAGATTTTGTTTTTGATTTAGATGTGCCGACTGATGCTAACGGTGAAATTATATACAATTTCTGGTCTACAACAGGAAAAGGAGATTTTAGAGATGCTTCTAAGCGATTGTTATTAGGAGTTGGAGAAATAACAGTAAAAGTTGGGACAGGGAATAATCCAGACGCTGCTGTAAGATCTTTTACAGATGTAAAATTATTCGCACCAGCTTTGGATGGTAGTACAAAAACTTTCTTTTCTTTATTAGATGGGAAAACTCATAGAATAGATGAGGGAGACGAATATCGTGCTTTATGGGATTTTGGTTATTATTACGGTGCTTCTGGTATATCTAAAGATCAAGATGCAACTTTAGTTTCTTCATTAGCATATAATGATGAATTTACGGATGACCCAGATTTAATTATTAAAGGTTTAAGACCTGATGCATCAGAAGGGACTGAAGAGACCTTAAATAAAGGTTATTTTGCAATTTCTTCTAAAAACTTGGATGAGTTTAAGGGGGTTTCTATTTCTGGTGATTTAGATTTTATCGATTTATCTTCAGGAGTGAAGGTAAGTAATCTGAAGGTTGGAGATATTATTGAATTCGTAGATAACTATAAAAACAAAGGTCTTATTTATGTTAAGCAGATAGAACCAGGTTTTAATACAAATGATTTTATTGTAATTGATATTAAGGTACAACCATCTAATTCTTTTGACGGAAAAAAGATGTAAATAATATATTAATAAACAAAAAGGGGAAGTTTCGAACGAAGCTTCCCTTTTTTAATGAGGTGTTGAAAATAGTTTATCATCATTAATCGAAATAATATTCTCATATTTCTTCCGAGTAAACTGTTTCTCATTTGCTCTCGATTTTCCGAATGTGTTAATTCTGTTTAAAGCTTTAGAAAATAATTGTTTAACCATTGCTATATAACTGTTTTAGATTATGATTTTCGCAAAAATACGGAATAAAACAACTTGTTTTTTTGTTTAAGATTGGTTTTCGATCAAAAACTTAGATATTAGTTAAAATAAAAAGCTACTTACCTCATTAGAGATAAGTAGCTTAATTTTTTCGTTAAAAAACAATATAGAACTAGATTAAATCGAAACTTCTTTTAATAAAGTTTGTTAAATCTTCACCTGTTAAAAGGTTCTGAGACAATTTTGCCAAGTCTAAAGCCTGTTTAATTAACCCTTCTTTAACCTCATCGGTTGAAGCTTCATTAATTTTACCGACGAATTCCGAATTACCATTTACTACTAAATTATAGTTTTCTGGCATATTACCAAACATGTTGATTCCGCCGCCACCAGTCGCTTGCATTTCTTTCATACGACGCATAAATTCTGATTGCGTAATAATGAATGGAGCCGCTTGACTATCCATAGCTTCTACTTGAACAGTGAAAGTTTCTGTAGGTACTACTTTTTCAATCGTAGTTTTTAATACCTCTTTTTCTTCGTCAGATAACTTAGAAATTACGTTATCATCTTTCTTAATTAAATTATCGACGTGATCACCATCTACACGTACGAAAGTAGTATTCTCGTTAGAAGACTCTAATTTTTGGATTAAGTGAGAAACAATAGGAGAGTCTAATAATAATACTTCGTACCCCTTGTCTTTTGCGGCTTGAATATAGCTGTGTTGTGCGTCTTTATTAGAAGCATAAAGTACAACTAACTTACCATCTTTGTCAGTTTGAGAATCTTTGATTTTCTCTTTTAACTCCTCGAAAGTAAAAAAAGTGTTGTCCACTGTTGGGTACAGTGCAAATTTTTCAGCTTTATCATAGAATTTATCTTCTGATAACATTCCATATTCGATAACCACTTTAATATCATTCCATTTAGCTTCGAAATCCTCACGGTTATTTTTGAATAAAGAATTCAGTTTATCAGCAACCTTACGAGTGATGTATCCAGAAATCTTTTTTACAGCACCATCAGCTTGTAAGTAAGAACGAGAAACATTTAATGGAATGTCAGGAGAATCGATTACACCACGAAGCATTGTTAGGAATTCAGGAACAATTCCTTCTACATTATCTGTAACAAATACTTGGTTTTGGTATAATTGAATACGATCCTTTTGCATACTCATATCTCCACTAAGTTTGGGGAAATATAAGATACCCGTTAAGTTAAAAGGGTGATCTACATTTAAATGAATATGGAATAACGGATCTTCGAATTGCATTGGGTACAATTCGCGATAGAAACCTTTATAATTTTCATCTTCTAAATCAGCAGGCTTTTTTGTCCAAGCTGGATTTGGATTATTGATAATATTATCTACTTCTTGAGTAGGAGCAGGGTCTTCTTCTTTAGCATCTTCTGGCTTCGGAAGCGTTTCTGTCTTTGTACCGAATTTAATCGGCACAGGCATAAACTTATTATACTTTGTAAGTAATTCACTAATTCTCCCTTCTTCTAAGAATTCAGTTTCATCTTCAGAAACATGAAGAACAATTTCAGTTCCTCTTTCTGTTTTATCCGCTTGTTCTAAAGTAAACGTAGGTGATCCATCACATACCCAGTGAGCAGCAGGCTCGTCTTTATAAGACTTTGTGATAATTTCAACTTTTTCAGCTACCATAAATGCCGAGTAGAAACCAAGACCAAAGTGACCAATAATTCCAGAGTCTTGAGCACTGTCTTTGTATTTTTCTAAGAACTCTTCTGCCCCAGAGAATGCAACTTGATTGATGTATTTTTCAACTTCGTCAGCGGTCATCCCTAATCCCTGATCTATAATGCTAATTGTCTTAGCTTCCTTATCAAGTTTAATATCAATAATAGGATTACCGTATTCTACTTTAGCTTCACCTATACTGGTTAGGTGCTTTAATTTTAAAGTAGCATCTGTTGCATTAGAGATTAATTCGCGTAAAAAGATCTCGTGATCCGAGTATAAAAATTTCTTAATTAACGGGAAAATGTTTTCAACTGAAACATTAATATTTCCTGTAGCCATAAGTTTATAGAATTTATGTTTAACGATTTAATATTACCAAAAAAAATACCATTACGCGTGATATGACAAACTGTCTTGGTGTTGTCAGTGACGTTTTTCGTTAAAACCCTCTTAAAAGATGTAGGATTAGGGGATAAATGATTTTCATAATTCGATTAATTATTTAACTTTGTTTAAGGTTGCAATCTAAATAATAAACAAAAAATGAGTCAGGCGTATAGTATAAAGGATTTAGAGAATATTTGTGGGATAAAAGCGCATACGATTCGTATTTGGGAAAAGAGATATAATCTTTTGAACCCAGAAAGAACAGATACTAATATTAGGTTATACAGTATTCAAAGTCTTCAAAAATTACTGAATGTTTCTTTTTTAGTGAATTGTGGCTACAAAATTTCCAGAATTTCTAAACTTTCTCAAGAAGAAATTGATGAGTATGTTAACAGCATAGTTTCTGATCAAACTACAATAGATCGTTCATTCAATGATTTAAAGATGGCAATGTTAAATTTCAGTGCCTCAAATTTTCATGATACATACGATAAAATGTCAAAGCGATTTGATTTTAGAAGAATTTTCTTAGAAGTGTTCGTGCCATTTTTGAATGAAGTAGGAATGTTATGGCAAACAAACAGTGTCAATAGTTCTCACGAACATTTTATTTCGGGTCTAATCAAACAAAAGCTAATTTCTCACATTAATGACTTACAGAAGAGAGAGGTTGTTAAAAAGGATAAAACTTTTGTATTGTACTTGCCAACCAGAGAAATGCACGATCTTAGTTTATTGTTTTTGAATAGTATAGTTTTAGAAGAAGGCTATAAATCCATTTATTTAGGTGCTAATATTTCTACAGAATATTTAGAGAACTTAGCCAAACTACAAGATCATCTAGTATTTGCTTCTTATTTTACTACAGAACCTAAAACAGATGATACTTTAGCGTATATAGAAGATTTTAAACAAAAAATATGTAAAGATTCTGATCATCAATTATGGGTGATGGGTAGAAATTTACAAACCGTTTCTATACCGTATTCATTAGAAGTAAAAACGATTCATTCGTTCGAGGACTTTCAAAAATTGATAGATTAATATGAAGAAAACAGTAGCAATTATAGGTTCGGGTTTTTCTTCGTTGTCAGCAGCCTGTTATTTAGCCAAAGAAGGTTTTGAAGTATCCGTTTTTGAAAAAAACGAAAGTCTAGGAGGAAGAGCAAGCCAGTTAAAAATAAAGGGGTATACCTTTGATATGGGACCTTCTTGGTACTGGATGCCAGATGTTTTCGAAAGATTCTTCAATGATTTTGGATATAAGGCTTCGGACTTTTATGAAATAGAAAAACTAAATCCAGCCTATTCTGTTTTCTTTGAAAATGATAAAATCGATATACCAGATAGTTTAGAAGATATATACCAAACATTTGAAGACGTAGAAGAGGGTAGTGCTAGAGCTTTAAAATTGTTTATAGACGATGCTAAAAGTAATTATGATGTAGCCATTAAAGATGTGGTCTATAGACCAGGTATTTCACCATTAGAATTAGTAACACCAAAAACGGTTAAAAAATTAGGTCAATTTTTTGGTAATATTTCTAAAGAAGTTCGCCAAAAGGTAAAGGATCCTAAACTGGTTTCTATATTAGAATTCCCTGTATTGTTTTTGGGGGCGAAACCCAAAGATACTCCAGCGTTTTACAACTTTATGAATTATGCTGATTTTGGTTTAGGTACTTGGCAACCAAAAGGAGGGATGCATGCTGTGGTGCTGGGTATGGTGAAATTAGCAAAGTCTTTAGGTGTAAAATTTCAGGTGAATTCAAGCGTTAGTAGAATCCATATCGAAAATAAACAGACTAAAGGCATTACTGTGAACGAGGAATTTTTAGCTTTTGATAAGGTGCTGAGTGGCGCTGATTATCATCATTCAGAGACACTTTTAGACCAACAGTATCGTCAATACAGTGAAAAGTATTGGGATAAAAAGACCTTTGCACCATCGAGTCTTTTATTTTACGTAGGTTTCGATAAAAAGTTAAAAAACGTAAGTCATCATAACTTATTCTTTGATACTGATTTTGAAAAACACGCCTACGAGATCTATGATAATCCAAAATGGCCTACAGAACCATTGTTTTATGCAAATTTCACCTCTATAACGGATCTAAAAACAGCTCCAGAAGGGTGTGAAAATGCATTTTTCCTAGTACCTATAGCTCCTGGTATAGAGGATACAGAAGAATTAAGGTCTCAATATTTTGATAAAATAATAACGAGATTTGAAGAAGTAACAGGTCAATCGGTGCAAAATAATATTAATTTTAAGAAAAGCTTTTGTGTAAAGGATTTTGTGTCTAGGTATAATTCTTATAAAGGAAATGCCTACGGAATGGCGAATACTCTATTGCAAACAGCCTTTTTAAGACCAGGTTTAAGAAGTAAAAAAGTAAAGAATTTATTTTTTACAGGACAGCTGACTGTACCAGGACCAGGAGTACCCCCCGCTCTAATTTCAGGTAAATTGGTAGCAGGTTTAATGATTGATTAACCACACAACAACAAGACCATGAAATCAATTTTTGATACCGTTGCAAGAAAATGTAGTAAAGAAGTAACCGAAAGTTATAGTACTTCGTTTGCTTCTGCTACTAGAATGCTGGCTCCAAGCATTCGTCAGGATATTTATAACATTTATGGTTTTGTTCGTTTTGCGGACGAAATAGTAGACTCTTTTCATGAGTATCCTAAAAGCTTTCTTTTCGATGATTTCGAGAGACAAATGTATGATGCTATTTCTTATAAGATCAGTTTAAACCCTATATTGAATGCTTTTCAAGAAACGGTTCATAGATATCAGATTCCAGAAGAGTTATATGAATCTTTTATGAAGAGTATGCGATTAGATCTCACTAAAAAGGATTATTTAACAGACGAAGAATACAAAGAATATATCTATGGGTCTGCTGATGTTGTTGGGTTAATGTGTTTGAAAGTATTTGTGAATGGCAACGAAAGACAATATGAAAACTTAAAGCCTAGTGCAATGCGATTAGGATCAGCTTTTCAGAAAGTGAATTTTCTAAGAGATTTAAAAGCAGATTTCGAAGGGTTAGAAAGAACTTATTTCCCGAATGCAGATTTATTGAATCTAACTGAGTATAGCAAGCAACAAATTATTGAAGAGATAGAAGAAGATTTTGCGATGGCGATGACTGGAATCCGTCAATTACCCTTAGAGGCGCGTTTTGGCGTATTTACAGCATTTAAATATTATTCTAAATTATTAGATAAATTAAAGTCTACGCCCTCTCAAAAAATTAAAGAAACCAGAATTCGAGTTCCAGATTATCAAAAATTTGGTTTACTTGCTAATAGTTATTTTACATATCGTTTAGGTTTAATTTAGAGCACATGCAAACAGTATATTGGATATTAATTTTTATAGGAACTTTCATCGGTATGGAAGGAATGGCTTGGGCAACACATAAATATGTTATGCATGGCTTTTTGTGGTCTTTACACGAAGATCATCACCATAAACAACATGGTAGTTGGTGGGAATGGAATGACTTTTTCTTCCTTTTTTATGCCTTAGTAAGTATCGTTTGTTTTGCATTATGGCGATACGATATTGCTTGGTTCGGATTACCTATCGGCCTAGGGATTTTCGCTTATGGAGCAACTTATTTTTTAGTGCACGATATATTTATTCATCAACGTTTCAAAATATTTCGTAACGCCAATAATTGGTACGCTAAAGGAATCCGTAGAGCACATAAAATGCATCATAAGCATATAGGGAAATTTCATGGTGAATGTTTTGGGATGTTGTTTGTACCTTTTAAATACTTTAAAAAGTAACCTGCTTTGGTAGACACTACTTCGAATCATTACGATTATATAATTGTAGGGGCAGGTGTAGCAGGATTACAGTTAACTCTATCTTTATTATCAGATTCTTTTTTTTTAGATAAAAGAATACTTATTCTTGATTCTGACAGAAAAGATAGTAATGATAAAACTTTTAGTTTCTGGGAACAGGGATGTGGAAAATGGGATAACATAGTTTGTAAAAAATGGGACTACGCTCGTTGTGTTTCGCCAGATAATAAAGAAATAAGATTTCCGCTTGGAGATTATCAATATAAATCAATTCGATCTGTAGATTTTTACCAATATGTAATAGAACAGATTAAGGATTCGAATCAGATTGAATTGGTTTATGAAGAAGTACTAGACGTTAGACAAGAGTCAAACACCATTGCTATTATCACAAATCAAAGTCACTATAAAGCAAATCGAGTTTTTGATAGTCGAATTGAAGTTCCTTTAGATGAAATCAAAGATAAAAGCACTTACGTCAATCAATCTTTTTTAGGTTACGAATTAACTTTCTCGGATAAAGTCTTTGAAGAAAACACCTTTACAATGATGGACTATAGTCATCAATGGGAAGGGAGTACTAGCTTTATGTACATATTACCTTTTTCGAAACAAAAAGCACTTGTAGAATATACGTTCTTTGCGCCATTTACCCCAGGGAAAGTTGTTTTCGAAAACCAATTATTGAGTTATTTAGAGAAGAATTACCAGGGAATTAGTTATAGGATAGAAGCTGTTGAGTATGGAGAAATACCAATGACAAATTATAATTTTAATAGTAAAGTTTGTCCTAATCTTATAAAAATAGGAACTGCCGCAGGTTGGGTCAAACCCTCTTCAGGTTACGCATTTAAAAGTATTGAAAGCAATATAGAGAAACTTATTGCTAGCTTAAAAACAAATTCACCGCGTATTGGTAAAGCTAAAAGATTTCAATTTTACGATCGCTTGTTACTTTCTATTTTAAAACATGAAAATGAAATAGGAGGAAAGCTATTTTTCGAGATGTACAAAAGACTAAATATTAATTTACTCTTTAGATTCCTAGATGAACAAACTACATTCATCGAAGAGATTAAGTTGATTTTCAAATTACCATATCGTCCTTTTTTAAGAGCTTTGTTTAGAAAGAAATAAAGCTTTTAGATGTATGAATATTTCGTTTTTTGCATCCGAAAAACTCTAAAATTAAAATTAGTTAATAGTATCCGAAAGTTTCGGGTTTCAGAAAAATCAAAAATATTTATGTTCAAAAATTATACTATTTCCTATCATTAGTGTCCGATAAAGACTCAAGATCGCTTCGCTTCAAGAAACAGGAATCAAGATTGTGTCCATAACACACTGAAAACAACTGATTTTTATTATTTGCTTGAAACACAAACATAATTTCTTTGATATAAATCGAAAAGCATGCTTTGAATTTCAAAAACTACCTTAAAATCAGTGTTTAAAAGCCTTATCAGATTTTTAGAAAATTTTAATTGGACACCAATGATTTCCTATATGAATTTACCTCAAAGAAAAACGATAAATTTAGGAATTATATAAGTCAGAAAAAATAAGCATAGTGTACATCTACGGTTCTTTTTTATGACGACGTAGAATTTCTAAAGGCGCATTTTAATTCGGTAAATTCATATAGCAGAAAATGGTATTATAACACTTGATTTATAACTCTATTTTCTCTTCTCTTTCAATGAAAGGTCTTTATTCTAAAGTTTCGGGTACTAGTGAAGTAATGCAATAAAAAAGTGCAAAACTTCAAAGTTTTGCACTTTTTTAACTATTTTATATGTATAGATAAGCAAATGTTTTTAAATCGGAAGAGACTTAATTTTACTTAATGTTCTTTTAGCTAAATCTACTTTTTCAGGGAACAACTCTTTTCCTTTAATACCTTTGGCAATACTTGATATCCTTTGCTTTGTCGTATTTGACATAGAAAGAACTGTTGTCGCTTTTAATATCTGTTTTTTTCGTTCCATTTTATTTCATTTTTAGT
Organism: uncultured Aquimarina sp.; assembly: GCA_937929895.1. Classification (GTDB taxonomy): domain Bacteria; phylum Bacteroidota; class Bacteroidia; order Flavobacteriales; family Flavobacteriaceae; genus Aquimarina. The sequence continues at coordinate 3,061 of CALFUO010000063.1, read as the reverse complement.
ATAGTAGTTTTAAATATGATGCAAGCATCATATTTAAAACTACTATACAAATTTAGTCTATTTTTTCTTGAAAACCAAAATCCCCACATATTCATTTTGAGGGATATATTGAACTAAGGAAGCTTTTTCTCCTTCATTTAGCCCGAAAAAGATGTATTCTTTACTCAATTCAGTGAAATTTTTATTCACAAAGTACCTGTAAGTTTTAATTCGTCTATTAAAATTCTTACAGACGTCGGTGCATCTTTTTTTACAATCTACTTCACAAATTTTCTTGAAATCATCAGCACTATCACTTCCTTGAACCCAAATAGCTGAATTTTATTTTCTTTAAAGAATTCAGGAACAGTATTTAATACAGTAGCGAAAACTTTTCTCATATCACCATTATTACTATTTGAATCATCAAAAATCTCTCCATTTTCTTCATTATAGTCTCCAAAACCTAAATTATATATAATTCTTCCCTCTCTTTTTGTTAGAGGTGTGTATTCTATAGCTTTAATTATAGATTTATTTCCGTTACTTTCAAATAAGTACTGAACTTTTTTAGTTTTTGAATCAAGTAGTTTGGTTTTGTAAGCAGGTATGTTGTTCAATATCTTTGTTTTGAAAGTTAAATATAATGAAGTGATTTAAACTTTTTTGATAAAAAATAGGGATGATTAATAAATTTATGTTTTCAGACTTAAATTTATTAACTATCCCTAAATATGTACCGTGTACTAGGCAGCTCATTTTATACAAATATCTGTATTGTAAATATTTATTTCGATAGCCTGTACATGTATACGTTTGATATAATTAAAATGACTAGCAGAAGTATGAGTAAAATTAGAATTCCAACTGAATCTTTATGTTTTAAATGAGCTACAAAAGCTGTTATTAAAAATAAACCGACCCCAGCATAACCCCATTCTTTAATTTGAATGGGTATTATTGGAATCATAATAAGAAATGTGGCAATTATTTTCAATACAGCTAACTGAACTCTAAAAAAGTCAGGAAACCCTAAATCTCTTATGCCTTCAATCGTAGTCTTATTAAATAAATAAGTATACGAACTTAAAATCAAAAAAAGTGAGATTAAAACCGTTGAAGTCCAATATATCATTCTCATTTTATAAAAAACTTTCTTTAATTTGATTTACTATTCTGGTTCCGTCTGGGTCAGCTTGTGTTTTAAGTATGCAAAATTTTTCAGCCCATTCTGATGTTCGAATTCTCAATGGTGGATTTTCCATTCTTGCTACATTTAATAATACATCAGAGACTTCAAGAGCGGTTTGATAAACTTGTTCTTTGCTTTCACTGGCTCTTTTTTGATTTCCAGCCATATATCGTTCAAAAATTGGTAAGTATTCACCAGTTGCAAATTGTCCGTCAACTGCTGTTTTACCAATTGCAGAAGCCATAAATTCTGTCGTAATTCCACCAGGTTCAACACAAGTGATTTTAATATTAAATGCATCGGAAATATAAGTTGCAAGCCCTTCCATAAATCCTTCTACTCCAAATTTTGCTCCACAATACAATTCATTGAATGGTTGACCAACTAAACCACCAACAGACGTAATACTAATAATTTGACCAGATTTTTGTTTTCGCATAAATGGTAACACAGCTTGAGTACAGTAAATAACACCTAAATAATTTACGTCTGTAACCCATTTGATTTCCTCTATAGAGGACTGTTCTGTCGTTTTTGCAAACCCAGCACCTGCATTGTTTACTAACAAATCAATTTTTCCATCTTGTTGAATTATTATATTTAAGGCTAAATTGATTGATGTTACAGATGTAACATCGAGGTGGAGTATTTCTATATCTAAATCGTTAGCTTTAATTTTAGCCTTTAGCGCATCTGCTTTATCGAGATTTCTCATAGTAGCATATACTTTGTATCCATTATTAGCAAATAAAATGGCACTTTCAAAACCTACTCCTGTTGACGTTCCTGTTATTAATACATTGTTTTTCATCTTGTATTTTATTTAAGTACATAAAACTACCGCTTTTGACGGTGGTTATGTTTTAAAGCTTTTACTATCTATTTAGGTTATTAATTAAATACTTCAAGATGAGTAAATATAGAAAATTAAGACATGTGTATTACAAGTGTAATTAACGCATTATTGTCATTCTTAAATATAGGTTTCGTGTTGTAGAAGGAAATGATAAAATCAAGTCAAGTCAGGTTAAGTTGTGAGATTGATATCTTATTATTTTTATCACAACCTATTCTGATAACTATTGAGGTTTACTGAAAATTGTAAAGATGTCTCTTCTAGAAAAAGTGTGTTTTCGACCTAAATTAAATGATTTAAAACCATTGGTGTCCGATTAAAAATTTTCTAGAAATCTTACAAGGTTTTTAAACACGGGCTTTAAGAAAGTTTAGAAATTCAAAGCATGCTTTTCGATTTATATCAAAGAAATCATGTTTATGTTTAAAAATAAACAATAAAAATCAGTTGTTTTCAGTATGTTATGGACACAATCTTGATTCCTGTTTCTTAAAGCGAAGCGGTCTTGAATCTTTATCAGACACTAATGATTTAAAACTTTAAAAGATAGGTGCTTTACTTTATGGACTATCGTAATCGGTGGAGTAGTGAAAGTAATCTTCTATAGTTTTTTTTGGATCATTCATGTTGCCTCTATCATATAGTCATAAATAAAAAACCTCCGTTTTTAAAGGAGGTTTTTTATTTATGACTATATGTCTAATTTTATTGCGACTTATATATTTGTGCATTTGTATACCTTCTCAATGTTACTATAGACAGGCTTATTTTACGAATAAATTTTATCTATTGTTTTACAGGGAGAATACGAAGCTCTTCTTTAACATACTCGTTCTTTATAAGCATAACTTAAAACTTTTTTTGATTTACGATTTATTCTAAAGACTAATATAGCTTCATTTTAAAAAACAGCTGTTTAGTTCTTAAATCTAAGCATTATTTATAAATAAGGCTTTAAGAATAGAATGTATATTAGTAAATCAATCTTCTATCAGAACATAATTAGACCTTCTAAAACGAATAGTAAAACAATC
>CALFUO010000062.1 GCA_937929895.1 uncultured Aquimarina sp. | reverse complement strand
TCTAAAAAATAATATTATGTGTAGCCACGATCACGATAGATTGACATCAAATAATAGAGATTTACAACAACTAGAAAAGCAGTTGGACCGTAGACATTTCCTTAAGAAAACATCTTTAGGATTGGGGGCGGTAGCTTTAGTGAGCTTGTTAAAAACGGAAAATATGTTAGCTTCTGCCGGTAAAACTAAAGAAGAACAGATTTTAGACGCTTTCAATAGCAATAGCAATAGAAATAAGTTAGGATTGCCACACCATTTACCGAAGGCAAAAAGAATTATCTATTTGTTTCAGAGTGGAGGGCCTTCTCAGATGGATTTGTTCGACTATAAGCCCAAGTTAACGGATATGTTTGGTAAAGAATTGCCTAAGTCTGTCATGGGGAAGACACGTCTGACTGGGATGAGTGGGAATCAGAGTACCTTGCCAATTGCTCCTTCAAAGTTCAATTTTAAACAGTACGGAGAAAGTAGAGCATGGGTTAGTGAGATTATGCCACATACGGCAGAGATCGTAGACGATTTGTGTTTTATCAAAGGAATGCAGACGGATCAAATTAATCACACCCCGGCAATCACTTTTATGCAAACAGGACACCAGCTTCCTGGACGTCCAGCAATTGGTTCTTGGTTAAGTTACGGTTTGGGTTCAGATAACGAAAACTTACCAACATTTATCACCTTAGTTTCTAAAAATGGAAAAGGGCAGCCGTTAAAAGCAGCACTTTGGGGTAACGGTTTCTTGCCTACTGAACACCAAGGAGTTCAATTTAGATCTGGTAAAGATCCAGTATTGTATTTAAGTGATCCTCAAAATTATGATGGTAACGATCGTCGTCATATGCTAGATTACTTAAGCCATTTGAATACATTACAAAGTGATTCTTTTGGAGATCCAGAGATACAAGCACGTATGGCGCAATACGAAATGGCCTTCAAGATGCAAACTTCGGTGCCAGAGGTAACAGATCTTTCGGATGAATCGGATGCAACTTTCGAAATGTATGGTAAGGATAGTCGTGATCCAGGTACGTATGCGGCAAACTGTCTAATGGCTAGAAAGTTATTAGAAAAAGGAGTGAAGTTTGTGCAATTGTATCATCAAGGATGGGATCAGCATAATCACTGTCCTAATGGGGTTAAAAGCCAAGCAAGAAAAACAGATCAGGCTACCGCTGCTTTAGTAAAAGATTTAAAGCAACGTGGTATGTTAGAAGATACTTTAGTGATTTGGGGAGGAGAGTTCGGAAGAACAGTGTACTCGCAAGGGTTACTAACAAAAGAAAACTATGGTCGAGATCACCACCCGAAAGCATTTACCATGTGGATGGCTGGTGCAGGTGTTAAGCCTGGATTTAGTTACGGTGAAACGGATGATTTTAGTTACAATGTGATAAAAGATCCAGTACATGTTCATGATTTTCATGCTACTTTATTACATCTACTTGGGGTTGATCACGAAAGGTTGACTTTCAAATCCCAAGGGCGTCGTTACCGATTGACAGATGTACATGGTCACGTTGTAAAAGATTTATTGACATAAAAAGATTTGAGAATAGAGATATGAGTATTGAGAGTCATATTTCTAGACAAATAGGGTCTATCTAAAATCTAATATCTCAATTCTAACATCTAAAGAAATTTATGAAATCAAGAAGAGAATTTTTAAAGAAAGCAACAGCAGCATCTGTTGTAGCAGCAGCACCTTCAGCTTTTGGAGCTTCAATTATATCTAGTAAAAGTAAAGCCGATAGATTATTGAATGAAACCAATACCATTTTAGGTCATGGGGATTATAAATATAAGCTAACAAAAAATTGGGCGCAAATAAGCCCTACACGTATTCCTTTACTGAATTGCCATGAGATGGTAATGGATAGTAAAGGTCGTTTAATTATGATAGGAGACCATCCACAAAATAATATATTAATTTTTGATAAGTCAGGTAAGTTGTTAGACTATTGGGGGACAGCTTATCAAGGTGGGCATGGCCTTACGTTACATGACGAAGGAGGAGAAGATTTTCTTTTTATCACAGATTCAGGATGGGCGATGGCTCCAACTGGAAATAAATGGACAAAGCATAATGGGCGTGTAGCAAAAACCACTGTCGATGGTAAGGTGGTTTTCGATATAGGACACCCTGTAACAATAGGCGTTTATAAACCAGGTGAATTTTTTTGTCCATCAGAAACTGCAATTGGCCCTAATGGAGACATCTATGTTGCAGATGGATATGGTGAAAGTCGAATTCTCCAATACGATATGTATGGAAGATATATACGCCATTGGGGAGGGAAAGATAATCCCGATCCTGACTATAAAATAGTAAGTGCACATGGTGTAGCTATTGATTATAGGGAAAAAGGAAATCCGATGGTGGTAGTTACGTCGCGTTCTCAACAATGTTTTAAGTATTATACATTAGATGGTAAATATATTAAGACGATAAACTTACCTAATATGTCTATCTGTAGAGCGGTTTTCGATGATGATAACTTATATGCAGGTGTATGTTGGTCACAGCCAAAAGTGGGTAAAACAAACTGGAAGGACCATACAGGTTTTGTGACAATTATGGAAGGAGATAAAGTAGTTTCTAACCCCGGAGGGACAGAACCAGAATATATAGATGGTGTATTACAAAAATCATATCAGATTGAAGAAAAGCCAATCTTACATGGTCATGATGTATGTGTAGATGAAGATAAAAACTTGTATATCTGTCAATGGAATGCAAATCATTCGGCTCCTTATAAGTTAGAAAGAGTAGATAAATAAATTGTTTTGCTGCAACTAAATAGTATTCATAATTGTTAAGAATTTAGTCTTGTTTGATGTGCTTAAAGCATTGAATATTGAACTTTAAACTTTGAACCCAAAACATGGAAGGATCAAATATCATATTATTTTTAGGGCGTTTTCACCCTTTATTAGTGCATTTACCTATTGGTTTTTTGTTTTTTGCTGTAGTTATAGAAATTACAGAACGACTTAAAATTACTAATGGACTTAAAAATGCAGTGCCATTTTCATTATTGTTAGGTACACTAAGTGCAGTAGCAGCAAGTGGGCTAGGGTTGATGTTAGCAACTAGTGGAGATTATAATCATGAAGCTTTAGATAACCATAAATGGGCAGGTATCGTTACTACTTTAGTCGCATTATTTGCATATTTATTGAGCTTGGATTTATCTTTCTTTAAAGCTTTTCAGAAACAAGCGTACTTGGTAACGATATCTTTGATTGTTGTAGGTCTTTCTGTTACTGGGCATTTAGGTGGTAACCTAACGCATGGAGAAGATTATTTGACTCATTATATGCCTTTCAAATCAAAAAAGGAAGATCCTTTAGCAAGACCAGAGGTAACAGATATCTCGCAGGCAGAATACTTTGCAGATGTTGTACATCCGATTATTAAAGCTAAATGTTATAGTTGTCACAATGCAAGTAAAATGAAAGGTCAACTTTCGTTTGAAAGTATCGAAGCGTATATGAAAGGAGGAAAACATGGAAGCACAATAGTTGCTGGTGATGCTGATGGTAGTGAGATTATGAAGCGTGTAAATCTTCCTGAAGATGATAAATTATTTATGCCACCTAAAGGCAAAACACCGTTAACAGACGAAGAGAAAGCCATTTTAGTGGCATGGATTAACGATGGTAAAGCGGACTACAAGGTTAAGATTGTAGATACGAAACCAACAGAAGAAACTTTAGGATTGATATCAAACTTCCTTCATATTGATGGATATGGGGCAAATGATGCAACAGTGGCGTTTAACGCAGTTAAAACTGAAAATTTAGATGCAGTAATTAAAGCTGGCTTTACAGTTCGAGAATTAGTAGCAGGTTCGAATACTTACGATATTGTGTTACTGCCATCAGGAGAAATTACAATCAATATGCAAGAAAAGTTAAAAGCTTTACAAGGTGTTAAAGACAATGTATTGTGGCTATCATTAGATAAATCTAACATAAGGGACGAAGATCTAGATTTAATAGCTAATTTTTCAAAATTAGAGCGTTTAAACTTGGCAAACACAAAAGTTACGGATGAAGGTTTAAAAAGACTAGGGGAGTTAGAGAGTTTAAAAACACTTAACGTATATCAAACAAAAATAGATTTTGATGGAGTAAAAGCAGTAATGCAATTACCAAATTTGAAGAAAGTCTATGTTTGGCGTACAGGCTTAGATAAGGACGAAATCGCTTTATTAGAAGCCGAAAATCACAAGCTAAAATTTGTTTCAGGGTTATAACAATTTGAAAAAAATATTAAAAGAGAATCATAAGCATCCGAAACTTTAGAATAAAGATCGTTTCACTGAAAGATAACAGAAAATAGACTTTATAAATCAAGTTGTTATAATTTTTGAACTTAGATGTTTTTGATTCGTCTTAGAAAATATCTTTTCTTAGTATTTTGATGCTCAAGCTTTTTAAATCATTAAAAACAAAGCATTTAATTTTTTTGATTTTTCTAAAATTCGAAGCTTTTGGATACTAATGAAAGAAGAATTAAAAAATATTCTTAAGATGTAAGTAGATCAGCTCGTTCAATTCGTCCGATAGACCATGAATAAAAAAACCTCGAAGATTATCTTCGAGGTTTTTTGTAAACTTAAAAGCAATAGATCACACTTTGATCTCTACTTCTACACCACTTGGTAATTCTAACTTCATTAAGGCATCGATTGTCTTAGAAGAAGAACTGTAGATGTCTAATAATCTTTTGAAAGAGCTTAATTGAAACTGCTCACGAGATTTTTTGTTTACGTGAGGAGAACGTAATACTGTAAAGATTTTCTTGTGAGTTGGTAATGGAATTGGACCCGTTACTACAGCACCTGTGCTTTTTACAGTCTTCACGATCTTCTCAGCAGATTTATCTACTAAATTGTGGTCGTATGACTTTAATTTAATTCTTATTTTTTGACTCATTTTGTAACTTTTTAACTAGCTCCGTTAGCTTCTTTGATTACTTCTTCAGAGATATTAGATGGAGTCTCTGCATAATGAGAGAATTCCATACTAGACGTTGCACGTCCTGAAGAAAGCGTACGTAAAGAAGTTACGTAACCAAACATTTCAGATAATGGCACGATCGCCTTAACTACTTTAGATCCAGAACGATCACTCATGTCATTTACTTGACCACGACGACGGTTCAAATCACCTACGATATCCCCCATGTTTTCTTCTGGAGTTAATACCTCTAACTTCATCATAGGCTCCATGATTACAGCTCTTGCAGCTTTTGCAGCAGCTTTGTAACCTAATTTAGCAGCCAATTCGAAAGATAACTGATCCGAATCCACATCATGATAAGATCCGTCCTTTAAAGTAATCTTCATTGCATCCATTTCGAATCCAGCTAAAGGACCATTCTTCATAGCCTCTTTAAATCCTTTTTCTACAGATGGAACAAATTCTTTAGGGATGTTACCTCCTTTAATGATCGATTCGAACTGTAATCCAACCTCACCTTCATCAGCAGGTTCCATAGTAAATACGATATCTGCGAATTTACCACGTCCACCAGACTGCTTCTTGTATACCTCACGGTGATCCGCAGTAGCTGTAATAGCTTCTTTGTATTCTACCTGTGGTTGACCTACGTTTACTTCAACTTTGAATTCACGTTTTAAACGGTCTACAATAATATCTAAGTGAAGCTCTCCCATTCCTGAGATGATCGTTTGACCAGAAGCCTCGTCAGTCTTAACCTGGAATGTTGGATCTTCTTCAGCTAACTTTGCTAAAGACATACCTAATTTATCTACATCAGCCTTAGTCTTAGGTTCTACCGCGATACCGATTACAGGATCAGGGAATTCCATAGATTCTAGGATAATTGGAGATTTTTCAGCAGACATAGTATCACCAGTCTTGATATCCTTAAATCCTACAGCAGCTCCGATATCTCCAGCTTCGATAAAATCGATAGCGTTTTGCTTATTCGAGTGCATTTGGTAGATACGAGAAATACGCTCTTTTTTACCCGAACGGTTGTTTAAGATATATGACCCCGCATCTAAACGACCAGAGTAAGATCTAAAGAATGCTAAACGACCTACGAATGGATCAGTAGCGATCTTAAATGCTAATGCTGAGAAAGGCTCGTCTACAGATGGCTTACGAGAAATCTCTTCACCAGTATCTGGATCAGTACCTACAATAGCATCCTTATCTAAAGGAGAAGGTAAATAACGACATACTGCATCTAGTAAGAACTGAACTCCTTTATTTTTAAATGCCGAACCACAAACCATAGGAATGATAGCCATATCCATTACAGCAGCACGCAATGCAGCGTGTATTTCGTCTTCTGTAATAGAATTTTCATCTTCCATGAATTTTTCCAAAAGATTCTCATCATAAGCAGCTACCTCTTCAATTAAGTTTGCTCTTAATTCAGCAGCTTCTTCTTTTAAGTCTTCTGGAATATCGATAACATCAAAAGTTGCCCCTTGAGTTTCGTCATGCCATACAATAGCACGGTTTTTAACTAAATCAACGATACCTTTAAAGTCTGCCTCGTCACCGATGTTTAATACGATCGGCACTGCATTAGACTTTAACATATCTTTTACTTGCTGACATACTGCTAAGAAGTTAGATCCTTGGCGGTCCATCTTATTAACAAACCCCATACGAGGCACTTTATAGTTGTCAGCTAGACGCCAGTTAGTTTCTGACTGTGGCTCAACACCATCTACAGCACTAAATAAGAATACTAAACCATCTAATACACGTAAAGAACGGTTTACCTCTACGGTAAAATCAACGTGACCTGGAGTATCGATGATGTTAAAGTGATAACCTTTAGCATCTTTAGTTGGCTTTCCATTTTCTGTAGGGAACTGCCAAGTACAAGTTGTAGCAGCCGATGTAATCGTAATACCACGCTCTTGCTCTTGCTCCATCCAGTCCATAGTTGCAGCACCATCATGCACCTCTCCAATCTTGTGACTTACCCCTGTATAGTAAAGGATACGTTCAGTTGTAGTAGTTTTTCCTGCATCAATATGGGCAGCAATACCAATGTTTCTTGTGTATTTTAAATCTCTAGCCATGGTTCTATAAATTAAAATCTAAAGTGTGAGAATGCTTTGTTTGCCTCTGCCATCTTGTGCGTGTCAACTCTTTTCTTAACCGCAGCTCCTTCTTCTTTTGCCGCTGCTAAAATTTCAGCAGCTAATTTATTAGCCATTGATTTTTCATTACGCTTACGAGCGAATAAGATTAACCATTTCATAGCTGTAGAGATCTTACGATCTGGACGGATTGGATTAGGGATCTGGAATGTAGCTCCACCTACACGACGAGAACGAACCTCTACGTGTGGCATCACATTAGACAATGCGTCTTTCCAAATTTCTAAAGCCGTCTTTTCTTCGTCTGTTTTCTTAGCTTCTACGATATCAATTGCATCATAAAAACATTTAAAAGCAACCGATTTCTTTCCATCCCACATCATCATGTTTACGAACCTAGTTACTAACTGATCGTTAAACCTTGGATCTGGAAGAATCGGCCTTTTTTTCGCCTTTCTTTTTCTCATTTCTTGTCTTCAGTTTTAAAGATAGAAGATTGAGGGTTGAAATTATCTTTTCTCTCTTATCTACCTTTTTAATTTGTTAAAATTTTACTTACTGTCTTTAGGTCTTTTTGCACCGTATTTAGATCTACGTTGTGTACGCCCTGCTACCCCAGCGGTATCAAGTGCTCCACGAACGATGTGGTATCTAACTCCTGGCAAATCTTTAACCCTTCCACCTCTAACCAATACTATCGAGTGCTCTTGTAAATTGTGACCTTCACCTCCGATGTATGCATTCACTTCTTTACCATTCGTTAATCTAACACGCGCTACTTTACGCATTGCTGAGTTAGGTTTTTTAGGAGTGGTAGTGTAAACACGTGTACATACACCTCGACGTTGCGGGCACGAATCCAAAGCAGCCGATTTACTCTTCTTGGTTATTTTGGCTCTTCCTTTACGTACTAATTGCGAAATTGTTGGCATAATATGCTTTACCTGTTAATAAAAATATTTTTCCTTACTCTAAGGACGTGCAAAAGTAGACTATTTTTCAATTAAATCAAATTGAAATAAGAATATATACAGGTTAACTTGCAATTTAACACAGAGATAATTTATAGTATTCTTTTAGAATATTAAGGTTCTTACAGCTTGGTGTTAATATGAAGAAAGTATTTTACATTCGATAAAGAAGGGGAGGTGTCTAATTTAATTCATACTAGCATCCAAAAACTTTAGAATATAGACCGTTTCACTGAAAGAGAATAGAAAATAGGCTTTTATATATCCATACATTGGATGTTTTCGCTTAAGATTTTTTCAATTCATTTCAGAAAAAAAAATACATTTTCTGAAATTCTTAGCTTTAAAAACTCAACAATAACTAGGCTATTCTGAAATCTTATGCCTTGAACTAGTGTTTTTTTTCATTTCAACCAGGTTATTTCCAAATTGTATGGTTAGGGTAAATAAAGTAGTTCTCTGTAAACTTTATTATGATTTCATGTTACAGGGTGTACGACAAATTTCCCTTTGTTAGAATTTTGTATTTTTAAGAGAAACGATGGACTTTAAATCTCAAGCAACCGAATTACTTTCGAAATATTTAGAAGAATGGGAATCAGACCCAACACGTATGCTAAGCGGATACG
>CALFUO010000061.1 GCA_937929895.1 uncultured Aquimarina sp. | reverse complement strand
GAGCGTAAAGAATTTCAAAAAATGCTTTCTTATGTAAAGCGTAGAAAGAATATCGGTTATATCATTGTTTATTCTTACGACCGTTTTTCAAGAACAGGTGCTAATGGAGCTTACATTAGCGATCAGCTTAAAAAACAAGGTATTGTTACTATTTCTGCTACTCAAGAAGTAGATACCTCTACGAGTGCTGGGTCTTTTCAGCAGAACCTGTATTATTTATTTTCCCAGTTTGATAATGAATTGAGAAAAGATAAGTGTGTTACTGGTATAAAAGAAAAACTTAGAAAGGGGTATTGGACTGGTGCATGGCCGTTTGGATATATTAATGCGAATCCTGGCAATGGTAAAACACCAGATTTTATTGTTTCTGACAAGGGTAAAATACTTAAGAAAGCTTTTTTATGGAAAGCTAACCTAAATATGTCTCACACTGAAATATCTCAAAAACTTAAAGAGAAAGGTCTGGAAATATCTGATAAAAGACTAAGTAAAATTTTCAGAAACCCTTTTTATTGTGGGCTAATTGTAAATAGTGCTATTCCTGGTGAAATCATTGAAGGAAAACACGAAGCTATGATTGATAAGAAAACATTCTTAAAAATTCACAACTTATTAAATTCAGGAGAAGAGAGAAAGACTTACAATATTGAAGATTCTAATCTCCCTTTAAAGACATTCCTAAAGTCCGCTTCATGTGGTACATCGATAACTGGATACATTGTAAAAAAGAAAAACCTCTACTACTATAAGAACTATCGAAGAGGTAGTAAAGAGAACCGAAGTGCTAAAAAATTACACAAAGAATTCCTCTCTTATTTAAGTCAATACTCCCTTACTGACAAAAAACACATAGCTCCCTTAAAAGAAATTATGTATCAAACATTCATTAAAATGAATGAAGAGCAAATAGAGGAAATTAAAACTATCAATAACAAACTGGAACGACTTGAGGAGAGATATGTGTTTGAGGAAATTGACAAACCTCTTTATGAAAAATTTCGTAAAAAACTTGAGGAAGAAAAACTAGAAAAACTAAGTTTTCTATCAGATAGCACTTTGGACACATCTAACCTTAAAAAAGCGATTAACAAAGCCCTTGATTACGCCTGTAACCTAAACAAATTATGGGAGTTAGGAGATGTGGAAACAAAAAGAAAAATTCAATATTTGGTGTTTCCTGATGGAATGGAGTATGACTTCAAAAACAACCAACTTCGAACTTTTCGAACCAACTCCATTTTTAAACTAATCCCCTTATTATCAATAGATAACAACATAAAAAAAGAAGAGAATTTTCGGCGGAAACGCCTAAATTCTCTTCTAGTGGAGTCGGAGGGAATCGAACCCTCGTCCAAACAAGCAATTACAACTGCTTTCTACACGCTTAGTCTTTGTTTAGATTTTCGTGGAGTTGCCGGTCAAAAACTACCAACGCGTCCCTTATTCTAAATTGAGTGTCTCAGAAACGTCTAGATCCCATTTCTGATAGGATTACTTTTACGATACTCAAAAACCGAACGCCGTAAACCAAGGCTTTCGAAGAGTATCCTGCTTGTCTACCTAGTAGACCGAGGCATTATCTTACTATAATTCAGATTATGCAGCTAGGGCGTAGTTATTCTCGCCGTTTAAAAAAGTGACATCGATATTAACGAGCATGAACATCATAGCTCGGCGTGCTTACAATCCAATTGGTCTCGCTGTCAAAACCAGTCGACCCCTTTTATAGTTCTTGGTTCACCGTTCTTAGTTTTCAAGTTATAACCAACTTCCTTAAAAGCTTATCCTAACTATTAACTAAGAACTATTCAAAAAATTGGAGTGCAAAGATATAACATTATCTTTGCACCACCCTAAATTAACAAATATTATACCATTCCGTTTTGATTTTTGCAATTATAAAAGAAATGATGGTGAATGGAGAAGCACGTGTGCTATTTTCCCCAAAACAGCTAAAAGAAATTATCGAATTATACCCAGAACATCAATTTATTGTTCAATCGTATAAGGATAGAGCTTTTAGTGATGCTGAATATATTTCTGAAGGTATAGAAGTCTGTGACGATGTGTCATATGCAGATCTATTCTTAGGAATTAAACAAGTTCCTACCTCAGCGATGATTACAGGAAAAAGCTACTTCTTCTTTTCTCATACCATCAAAAAGCAATTACATAATATACAATACCTCAACGACATTCAGAAAAAAGGTATTACACTTTATGATTACGAAAGTTTTATAGATAATAAAGGTTTTCGAGTTGTAGCTTTCGGTAATATGGCAGGGCAACTAGGAGCCTACCATGGCTTACGTGCTTTCGGATTAAAAAATAAACTATTTGCTTTATCCAAGCCGTATCAATATCAAACCATTGAAGAGTTAACTGCTATTACAAAGCAACAAGGCCTACAAAATATTAAAGTTGTAATTACTGGTAACGGAAACGTTGGCAAAGGCTGTCAAAGTTTTTTAATCGAATGTGGTTTTACAAAAGTATCTTCCGAAGACTTTTTAAAACACAACGATTCCAGTCCAGTATTCACGTCCTTAGAAAAAGCAGATTATTTATACAATGTAGAGCATAAGTTTCATTTAAACGAATTTCTAGAAAATCCATCTAGTTATAAAAGCTCTTTTTTAAAATTCACAAAAAAAGCAAACTTATTCATGGCAGGACATTATTACCATAATGATATGCCTATGCTATTTACACAAGAAGAAATCGACGATCCTTCTTTTAACATCAATACTATTGCAGATATTTCTTGCGATGTGTTTGCCCCTATTCCAACATGTTTACGACCTTCTACAAGTAAGTCTCCAATATACGGGTATAGTAAAATAACACATGAAGAATGTGATTTCAAGGACCCGAATGCCATTGCCATAATGGCTATAGACAATCTTCCTAGTCAATTACCCAAACAGTCGAGCATTCAATTTGGAAAACGATTTAAAGAAACCTTGCTTCCTTTAATTACAAGAGATCGAAATAACCCAACATTAAAAAAAGGTATGGTATTAAAAAATGGAAAATTCACAGAAAGGTTTAAATATTTAGAAGCTTTTCTTAGAGAAAATATTAACTGACAAAAGTTTATTTTTGCACCTATGCATATAGACAAACTAATTTCCGAAATAAAGAGAAAAAAATCATTCTTGTGTATTGGTTTAGATGTAGATTTAAATAAAATCCCTAAGCATTTACTTAAAGAAGAAGACCCTATTTTCGAATTCAATAAACAGATTATAGATGCCACGCATCATTTAGCTGTTAGCTATAAACCTAATACTGCTTTTTATGAAGCATATGGAGTTAAAGGTTGGCAATCATTAGAAAAAACCATCAACTACCTTAACGAAAACTATTCGGAAATATTTACGATTGCCGATGCCAAACGTGGAGATATCGGAAATACTTCGACCATGTATGCCAAAGCATTCTTAGAAGATTTAGGTTTCGATTCGGTTACGGTAGCACCGTATATGGGTAGTGATTCTGTAGAGCCATTTTTAGCTTTTGAAAATAAACATACCATTATGTTAGCATTAACCTCTAACCAAGGTGCTTTTGATTTTCAAACCTTAGATACAGAAGGAAAACCTTTATATCAAAATGTATTGGCTACTTCTAAAACTTGGAAAAATAGTCAAAATTTAATGTATGTAGTTGGTGCTACAAAAGATGAATATTTTACTGAAATACGAAAAATAATTCCTGATAGCTTTTTATTAGTTCCTGGTGTAGGTGCACAAGGTGGGAGTCTAGCAGGAGTATGTAAACATGGTTTAAACGATCAAATAGGATTATTAATCAATTCTTCTAGAGGAATTATTTATGCTGGTGACGGTGAAGATTTTGCTATAAAATCTCAAGAAGCAGCCCTAAAACTACAGCAAGAAATGGCTCTTCATCTATAAAAGAAGGATTTATTAATTTTCAAAACTTTATGAATTCTTTATCAATTACACTAATTCTAAAATAATAGAATTAACTAGAATAAATAATTTTCTGTTATTTTAGAATTGGTATAATTTTATTTCTTAAGAACCTTAACCACTACGGATTTACTAATTGGGGTTTGACTTTTGTCTGCATAGTGATTAATAGGCACCAACAGATTTGTTTCTGGGAAATAAGCTCCTAAATCACCTTGTGGAATATTATATGGAATCAACTTGAAGTTTTCTGCCTTACGCTCGACTCCATCATAGTTACTAACTAAATCAACAACTTCAAAAGGTTTAAAATTGAATTTCTCTATATCTTTTTGATTGATAAAAATAATTCTACGCTCATTATAAATCCCCCTATAACGATCATTCATTCCATAAATCGTAGTATTGAACTGATCATGAGAACGCATCGTCATCAACAAGAATTCATCCTCTGCTAAATTATGTTCAGGTAGCCCATTATTAGAAAATTGGGCTTTTCCGTTTGGCAACATACTAAAGTCTAAGTCTCGTACATTATTTTTCAAATAAAATCCTGAACCTTTAGATTTTTCTTCGATGCCATTGAATTCAGTTAATACTCTTTCTAGACTAACTCTTATCATTTCGTAGTTATCCCCATAAGCTTTCCAATCTACAGGATGATTTCCTTCAAAATAAGCTGCTGCAATTCCTCCTATAATTTCAGGTTCACTCTTTAAATCTTCAGATATTGGTTTCAACAAACCTTTAGATCGGTGTACTACTCCCATACTGTTTTCAACAGTAAAGAAACGTTGCTTCCCCTCTTTTTGATCGAATTCTGAACGCCCTAAAGTTGGAAGTATAATAGAAGTCTTACCTGCTACTGTATGGTTTCGATTCAATTTAGTAGAAACATTTACCGTTAAATCACAATTCTGAAGTGCTTTGGCAGTATAAGCAGTATCGGAAGCAGCTGAAACAAAGTTACCTCCTAAAGCCATAAAGACCTTAGCCTTTCCTTCGTACATAGCCTGTATTCCTTCTACAACGTCGTAACCTCCTTTTATAGATGTTTCAAAGCCAAACTCATTTTTCAGAGCCTTATTAAAAGAAGGTGAAGCATGATGCACAATACCCACACTACGATCTCCCTGTACATTACTATGCCCACGTACAGGACAAGTACCTGCTCCTTCTCTACCTAAGCTTCCTTTTAACAATAAAAGATTTACACATTCTTTGATGTTTTCAACACCATTTTTATGCTGTGTTAGTCCCATCGCCCAACAAACAATAATTTTATCGTTTACAGCCAATAAATCAACTACTTTTTGAATTTCTTCACTAGAAACACCTGATTGCTTTACCAGAACCTCTTCATCATATTGCTGAATATGTTCTATAAAAGAATCATAGCCATCTGTGTATTTTGAGATGAAATCGTGATCAAACACATTACCGTTTAGTCTATCTAAAGCGACCAAACGCTTTAAAATAACTTTCATTACGGCAATATCTTGATTAATTTTTACTTGAAGATGAATATCAGCTATGGCCTCTCCTCCCTGTAATACTCCTTTTACTTCTTGAGGATTTTTAAAACGAATTAATCCAGCTTCTGCTAATGGATTCATGCTAATGACAGCACCTCCGTTTTCTTTACATTTCTGAAGTGCAGAAAGCATTCTTGGATGATTGGTTCCTGGATTTTGACCAATTACCATAACCACCTCAGCTTTATCAAAATCTTCTAATTTGACAGAACCTTTACCTATACCCAAGGTTTCTGCCAATGCAACACCACTAGATTCGTGACACATATTAGAGCAGTCAGGCATATTGTGCGTACCAAAGGCTCTAATAAACACTCCATATAAAAAGGCTGCTTCGTTACTAGAACGACCTGAAGTATAGAAAATCGCTTCATCAGGGTTATCTAAAGCCTTTAGGTGCTTTGCTATTTCGCTATAAGCCTCATTCCAATCAATAGGTTCATAGTGAATACTATCCGGACGAAGAATCATAGGTTCAGTGATACGGCCACTTTTCCCTATTTTATAATCTGTCCATTGTGAAATTTCTTCGATAGAATATTTAGCAAAAAAATCTCGATCTACTATTGAATTGGTTGCTTCTTCTGCTAAAGCTTTCGCTCCATTCTCACAATATTCAGCAACTTTCGAAGGTTTCTCTGGGTCTGGCCAAGCACAACCTGGACAGTCAAACCCTTCTTTTTGATTCATCTTTGCCAAACCCTTAAAAGATTTAGCAACTCCCATCTCTTTAAAAGCATGATCTAAAGCAACCTTTACCGCTTTTACCCCCGCCGCATACTGAGATGGTTCTGTAACTTTTAAATCTAAAAAATCTGTAGATCCCGTAATCGAGATATTTCTATTATTCGCTGACATATATAGGTTTTAATGCCTTACTGACATTGCACTAGGCACTCCCTATAATTGATTTCCGAACTTTGCTAGTACTTTATCTACTATAGTTTGTGCTAACTTTCTTTTACTTTCTACGGTCCAACCTGCTACGTGCGGCGTTAACAGCACATTATCCATCTGCATTAACTCGTGAAATGCTGGTTGCATAGTCGACGGTTTATCGAAAAGCTCTTCAAAAGATAACTTTTCATACTCTAGAACATCTAAACCTGCTCCTAAAATTTTACCCGATTTTAATGCGGCTACCAAATCTTCGGTTACTACACTTTTACCTCGAGCTGTATTGAAAAACCAAAATGGCTTTTTAAACTTATTAATGAACTCTGCATTGATCATTTTATTCGTCAATGGAGTCCATGGTGTATGTAGACTTACAACATCTACTTTCTCACAAAACTCTTCTAGACTTACCTGCTCTGCATTACTATCTTCCACGTCGTCCTTGATATCGTAACACAGTGGCTCTACATTAAAACCTCTCAGCTTTTTTGCAAAAGCTTTTCCCATGTTACCATACCCGATCATACCCACGGTAAGTTCGTCTAATTCGATTCCACGATTTTCTTCGCGTAACCATTTTCCTTCTTTTACTTGGCGATCAGCTATATTCAATTTATTGAACAAACTTAGGATCATACCAAGCGTATGCTCTGCTACAGCGTTACGGTTACCTTCAGGTGCCGAAAATAATTCGATTCCCTTAGCAGCGGCTTCATCTAAATCGATACTTTCTAAACCTGCACCAACACGTCCAATAAATTTAAGATTGGTAGCTGCATCTAAAAATGGTTTATCTATTTTGAATCGGCTTCTTACTACCACCCCATCATATTCATGGATGATAGCTTCTACTTCTTCTTTTGAACCTGTGTAATTTACGTCATTCTGAAAGCCTGCTTCTTGCAGTTGCTCTATCAACAACGGATGGTTATTATCCAGATGTAATACTTTCATTCTCTTGCAAAATTGTTTAAAAAACTAATACCATTTTGCATTCAATTTTAACGCTATAATTAAATTCTTTTTCTACTATTACTGCTTCTGAAAAAATGACCATAACTAGGGCTATGCTAATTTATTCTTCCTTGTACTAGCAAAAAATCACTTCAATTCTTAATCGTCAAAATTAAATGCAAAATGGCATCTAAAAATACCCTCGTTAGGCATTTCCTTAGTTTATCTTGTTTGGTAATATGGTAAAAATAATAATTTATCCTTTAGTAATTTGAAACTCTTGTAACATCTCTGGTGTAATGAATGCTCCTAAAATCATGGCAAACACCAAGGTAACTCCGATTATAATCCCTATTGGCGGCCAAATAGAACGACGCTCATAGGGTGTTCTAATCCCTAGAAAACGTTTCCAGAAGAATTCCATTAAAACTATAGAGGCCATTGCATTAATAACTACAACCGCTATTTGACCAATCGACCCCGAAAGCCATAAAAAGATACTTCCGAAATACATTAAGACACCAAATAAGACTACCAACGGAATTCTATTTTTTTGCTGAGATCGATAAAAGTTCATCGCTAATAAGATAGAACCTATGAAAACCGACCCAATAATGCTAAAACCTAAAACCGCGGCTGGAGAATACCATAGTGGCTGTTCTACCTCTTGTTCCTGTTCTTCTTGCTGCTTTTGCTCTAATACTTTTTTCTCTGCTTCTCTTTCCTGTTGTTCTAGACGTGCAGCTTCTTGCAGTTGTTCCGAAGAAAATTCGAACCCTCGCTCTTTTAATGTTCGATAAGCTGCTAGACGAGCTTCATCTACATATAATTCTTGATTCTCAAAAATAGCCAGTACTTCTTCATTACTGACTCCTTTATGAAAATTCGCATACGTGTTATTATTCAACCTTGACATATATCTTTCTTAGAGGCTTTTATAAGGCCATTCCTTTTATTTCTTTGTACTTCTCGAATGCATTACCATCGGTAAGACTCGCCACATACTGACAAATACTAATCAAGCGTAAATATAAATCTTCATTTTCATAATCGAAATTTCCATTCTCTTTTCGTAAGATTAATCTATCGAAGGCAGTCGTATTATTATTTTGGAAATTGTCTACTGCAGTACAATAGGTATCCAATAAGGTATTCAACACCTGATAACCCACGATTTCTTTTTCCGTTACTTCTTTGCTTTCGTAAATTTTCTCCTTACTCTTCTGAATAATATCGGTTATTTGAGCTTTATATCGACTGTGCGACAATAGATCTTCATGTAATTCTCCTTTCAAAATAGCTTCTTCTTTTTCTAAAAAGATACTTACCGTATCTTCTATTAAAGCACCAATAGACAATGCCCTTAAATAGGCTAAACGATGAGAAGTTTGCTCTAATTGATAATACTTCTCTGTGTTGATACGATCTTTAACTAAGTTGATTAAATATTCTAAAGCATAAGACTCATCTAGTAAACCTAGATTAATTCCGTCTTCAAAATCTATGATCGTGTAGCAGATATCATCTGCCGCTTCTACCAGATAAGTTAAAGGGTGACGCTGGTAACAGATTTCACCATCGATCTCCTCTTTAATTAATCCCAAATTTTCGGCAACTTCATGAAAGAAACCTGCTTCACTTTGAAAATATCCGAACTTTTTATGCGCAATTTTCTTCGTAGGCTTATAGGGTAAAGAAGCTTTAGGATATTTTGAGAAAGCGCCTAAAGTAGCATAAGACACTCTCAATCCTCCACTAGCTCCTTGAGCTGTTTCCGCTAAAATTCGAAACCCATTGGCATTACCTTCGAAATGAACTAAATCTTGGTACTGTTTAGCCGTCAATTGCTCTAAGTACTTCTTGCCTTTTCCAGATTTAAAGTACTCCCCTATCGCTTTTTCACCCGAATGCCCAAAGGGAGGATTCCCTATGTCGTGTGCTAAAGCAGCAGCCGCTACAATGGCACCAAAGTCATTCATTTGATAACCGCTTTTGGTTTGTAATCCTGGGTATTTTTCTAAAATAGCTTTACCGACACGTCTACCTAAAGTTCTACCCACTACAGATACTTCTAAACTATGGGTTAAACGAGTATGTACAAAACTGGTCTTAGACAAAGGTATTACTTGTGTCTTATCTTGTAAACTTCTAAAAGCTGAAGAAAAAATAATGCGATCGTAATCTACCTCGAAACCTAATCTCGTTTCATCTTGATCGATTCTTAAACGTTGTTTTGTATCCCCTTGTTTTGTTAATGACAGTAATTGTTCCCAGTTCATTATTGTAATATTTTTTGAAGCACTAAACAAAATATGCTCTCGAATGCGAAGATACTCATCTATCACGAGTCGTTTTAATAAATTGCACAAACAACTCTTTATTGAGTACACAAGAGTATAATTCTTATTTTAATTTACTTTTTTTAGCAAAACACTCTTATTATCATTCATCCCATTTTTCATGTCTTGCTTTTAATTCTTCCTCAAAAATATGCATAAGAAAACGTAATGTTTTTATAATTCTATAGACGAATTCATAAAAGATTAAGGATGAAAAAAATATTGACTATCTGGTTTATGAGTATTGTTTTCTCATTATTCGCCCAAGAACGCACCAGTTCCAAAAACCAATCTGAAGAATTAGGTAAAGTAAGTTGGTATAGAGATTATGATACTGCTCTAAAATTAGCGCAACAAGAAAACAAACCTATTCTAATTCTATTTCAAGAAGTTCCTGGGTGTATGACTTGTCGAAATTATGGGCATAATGTTTTATCTCATCCGTTAATGATCGAAGCTATTGAAAATGAATTTATTCCTCTAGCTATATTCAATAATAAAACAGGTAAAGATCGAGATATCTTAAACCTTTACAACGAACCTACATGGAATAACCCTGTTGTCCGAATTGTTAATAGTAAGGGTGTAGATTTAGTAAATAGAGTAGCTCGAAATTATTCTTCTAAAGCTCTTTACGAAGCTATGACTAAAGCTCTTAAACGAAAAGGAAAAAAAATCCCTAAATACATACAGGTTTTGGGTGAAGAAGTCACTTCGCAAAACATCACCTTAAAAGAAACATACTACAAAATGTATTGTTTTTGGTCTGGAGAAGGTTTTCTCGGTAGTATAGATGGTGTGGTATCTACAAAAGCAGGATTTATGAATGGAGAAGTTGTTAAAGTAACCTATAATCCTCTAAAGCTATCTCATGAAACACTACAGAAACTTGCTCGCACAAAAAACATGACGTATGTTCCCAAGACTAATTTTAGATGGTCTTCGCCTGATGAGGATTATTATATACAGCATAGTTCTCTGAAATATATTCCTCTCACAGAAATACAACGTACTAAAATAAATAGCGCCATAATAAATAAGGAAGATCCTTTATCTTTTTTAAGCCCCAAACAACTAAAATGGCTACAGCATTCTGAAAAGAAACAAGTCCTTTTTAACAAAGATTTTACGGCAACTTGGAACAGTTTAAATTAGTCTGATAAAGAAAAAAAACTCCCTATTAAAATTAATATAATAGGGAGGCAAATACTATAAAAAACTAGTTTAAAAACTAAGCTTCACAACTTTTACATTCTTTTTGTTGTTTGAACTTTTGTGCTGCATTCATACTATGTTGATAGTATAAAGACTTCAAACCAAGCTTCCATGCTGTAACATGAATCTTATTGATCTCTTTTGTCGGCATATCTGGATGCACAATAATGTTTAATGATTGTCCTTGATCAATATAAGGTTGGCGACCTGCTGCCTGATATATGATATGCATCTGATCTATTTCAGAATATGTCAAAAATACTTCTTTTTCTTGATCTGTTAAGAAATCTAAATGCTGAACAGAACCATCATGATCTCTAATATCTTTCCAAACTTCTGGAAGATCCATTCCTTTTTCTTGTAACAATTCTACTAAGAATGGATTCTTAATTGTTGTCTTGATCTTAGCAATATCTTTCACATAAATATTAGACCAAATTGGTTCGATGCCTTGAGAAACTTGTCCTAAAATAAACGCCGAAGATGTTGTTGGAGCTACGGCATTTAATGTAGCATTACGACGTCCATAACCTTTTAAAGCTTCTGGCTCTCCAAATTTCTCTGCTAATTCTTCTGATGCTTTATAAGAGCTTTTCTGAATTGCTTCGAATACTTCTACATTTAAATTGTAGGCTTCTTGACTATCGAAAGACAAACGCTTAGACTGTAATAAAGAATGCCATCCTAAAACACCTAAACCTAAAGCTCGGTTATCCTTAGCAAACTGATAAGCACGCTCCATAAATAAGAACGTTTGCTGATCATCTAACATATCAGAATCACGATACGCTTCTAATTTCTCGATGAATTCTGTAATAATTGCATCTAAGAAATAAACCATGGTTTCAACAGCATCTGTATCCTTCCACTTATCGTATTTTAATACATTGATACTAGATAGTACACAAACAAAAGACCACTTTTCATTCGAAGGCAACATGATCTCCGTACATAAATTACTAGCGTAGATCTTGTGGTCTTTATCTTTATAAACGTCAACAGTATTATTATTTGCATTATCAGAGAAGAACACATACGGATATCCCATTTCACCTCTACATTGCAATACTTTTGCCCAAATAGTACGTTTCTGTACGTCTCCATCAATCATTTGCTGCATCCACTCGTTAGATACAGTTACCCCATGGGTTAATTCTTGAATTGGATTTCCTTCAGTACCAATAGCTAAAAACTCCTCGATATCTGGGTGGTCTATAGGCAAATATGGAGAAAAACGCCCTCTACGTACAGATCCTTGACTCACGACATCTACCATAGATTCGAACAATCTCATAACATGAACTGCACCCGAAGCTTCTCCATTATTTCTAATAGGAGCTCCTCTATGTCTTAGCTTTCCGAAGTACCCAGAAGTTCCTCCTCCTAATTTGGACATCATACCCACCTCTGACTGTGAATACAAAATATTCCCTATGTCATCGTCTATGTGAGATCCAAAACAACTAATTGGTAAACCTCTACGTTTACCAAAATTAGACCATACCGGAGATGCTAAAGAGTAGAATCCCTCTGACATATAATGATAAAACTTATCACTATATCCTGGTATTTGTAAAATTTGTTCTGCATGATCAGCGATTTCACGGATACGTTGTTCCGCAGAAATCCCTGGTGATAAATAACCAGCTTCTAAAAATTTTCTGCTATTTTCATTTAGCCATTCAAAGCCACTTTCATTTTCCTTCGGCATGTTATTTTTTTCTAGCGCTTCTTTTCTAGCTGTCACTAAATCTACATTAGAGTTAGCTATTTGCTTTTCAGTTTGTTCTTCGATTCGAGTGTTCTCCATTTTAAAATAGATCGTCGCTGGTTATACTTTGGGTTCTTTTACTGTAATTGATAGATCTTTTCACAAAGAAATCTCCGTGCTTTGTTCCAATAATCTCATCATCAAACCATTCGGTTTTTTCTACTAGATTAGTATCGACTGAGAATATTGAATCTACACCAATACTCTGTAAAGACTTGTTAAATCTATCTTTGATAAATTCTATCACTACATCTTTTGGTAAGAAATCTAATTCTCCTGCTTCAAAAATCCAGTCTACTATATCACTTTCAGCTTCAAATGCTAATAAGCACATCTCCTGAATATTCTTATTAAACTCCGATGTAAACCATTCTGGGTGCTCGTCTTGGAATATTTTAATTAAATCAATTCCAAAATCTCCATGAATTTGCTCTTCTTTCGAAGTTGCTTCTACTACATTAGAAATTCCCTTCAGCATATTCTTATGCTTATTAAAAGCCATAATAATTAAGAACTGAGAGAATAGCGATACATGTTCTATAAACACAGAGAATAATAAAATACTTTCTGCATATTGTTTATCTAAATCACTCTTTGTATTCCTTAAAGCACGTTCTAAGTATTGAACACGCTTCATAATCACAGGTTTTTTCTTTAAAGCTTTAAATTCATCATTAAGACCTAAGATTTCTAATAAATGTGAATATGCATCTGCATGACGAACTTCACTTTCGGCAAATGTCGAACCTACCGCACCAATCTCTGGCTTAGGCATACGGTGATAAATATTCCCCCAAAAAGACTTTACAGCTACTTCTATTTGGGAGATTGCTAACATTGTATTTTTGATAGCACTACACTCTACTTCGTTTAGCTTAGATTTAAAATCTTGGATGTCGCTAGTAAAATTGAATTCTGTATGAATCCAATAAGAATGACGAATTGCTGGCACATATTCGTACAGTTGCGGATACTCGAAAGGTTTAAGATTTACTCTTTTTTCGAAAATATCAGACTTTCTCTCTACAGCTCTCTTATTTCTGTAAAGAATATAGGCTTTAGCTACATCTGGAAATTGACTCTCCATTAATCTCTCTTCCACTACATCTTGAACTTCTTCGATGGTAGGTATATAATCACTATCCGCAGCATTTCTTTTCAATAAATCTTGATACACCCCTAGTGCCATATTTTGGGCATCTGTAAAACTACCTTGATTGACAGCTTCCATTGCTTTTTGAATGGCTTGAGTAATCTTATCTAATTGAAAAATTTCTTTCGTAAAATCTCTCTTCGTAATATGTGTTAAACCCATTGCTAAAATCTTTTATTCGACATCTAAAACAAAGATCAGATAATATTCGATTTCTCATCTTAATTTTGATTACAGTTTCTTAACACTGTTATCAACACACAAGTCTTCACAGTTCAAAAAAAAACCAAAAAAACAATTCAAAAACTATTGACTTACAGTATTTTAAACACAAATCATCATATTCAAAACCCATACCAAAACTAAAATTATTTACGACGATCGTCTTAAAAAACTAGTTAAAATACATGTTTCATTTATGTTGTATTTGTTGATAAAATTCCTGTTAAAAAAGAAGGAATTCTTATCCTTTTTTTGTTTTAAAAAAAGGTTTTCACTACCCGTTTTCAAGAACAAAAAAGCAAAAAAAGTAACGCAAAATCAAGTATACAAGCGTCTATTACAGAGACAAAAAAACACCTCTAAACTTCACAAAAAGTGTGTTTAAAAAGTGTTCTTTTATCTTAAATAAATCGAAGTTTATTACCGATTTTGTTTAAAGAGTCAAAGTGCTATTTATTATTAAAGAATATAATTATTTCGTGTTTTTATTATTTAAATCAGCACCTACTTTTTCTAATTCGGCATACCAATCTTCTCCAAATTTTCTAATTAGAGCCTCCTTTACAAACTTGTAAACTGGTATCCCTAACTCTTCTCCTAAAGAACAAGCATCATCGCAAATACCCCAAGAATGATAGTTTACTGCAGAAAACTCTGTGTATTCTCTTACTCTTACTGGATACAAATGGCAAGAAACAGGTTTTTTCCAATCTACCTCTCCTTGATTATAAGCATCTTCGATGGCACATTTAGCCACTCCTTTCTCATCATAATTAATATAAGCACAAGCTTTACCATTTATTAAAGGTGTTTCTAAATCTTTATCTTCATCCGATACTATCGAAGTTCCCTGACTTTCTACAGCTGCAATACCCTCGGCTGTCATGTACCGTTTTACTTTAGGATAAATTTCCTCTAAAATTACAACCTCTTCTTTATCTAAAGGAGCACCTGCATCACCATCTACGCAACAAATTCCTTTACAAGCAGAAAGATTACAAACAAACTCTTTTTCTAGAATAGATTCTGAAACCAAAGTTTTACCTAATTGAAACATGACTATTAATTATGAGATATTAGACGGCGCTTAAGAATTCACCTTTTCTTCTATTTTTTTTGAAATCAACAAAATACCTAGTAGAACAACTACAATTAAAGGAGCTATAATTCCAATTGCTGGAATTAAATTATGGCCTTCGAATAGGTTTTGAAAATCTACTTTAGTAAGGTTAAAAACCATGAGCCCCATTGCAAGAACCATCAACCCATAAATCAAATTCTTCATGAAAATTATTTTTATGCAAAAATAGTTCAAAGCAATATTTTAAGCCATTACTATTTAGAAAAGATTATTAATTATCTAAATCTAATACTTGTTGAAGCATTGGATCCGTAGAATGTTTTAATTGAAATGATTGATTGTTAGAAAGTAACTGTCGTGCGACTTCGGCTTTAATATAGGTCTTGATAACTTCATCTAAATCATTAGTTCTAAAAGGAAGCCCCTTGCTTTTAGCATAAGCTTTAAATTCTTTAATCAGATCGCTACTGACCTCTAAACTTTCGATACCTTTTTGTGCC
This sequence comes from uncultured Aquimarina sp., assembly GCA_937929895.1. Classification (GTDB taxonomy): domain Bacteria; phylum Bacteroidota; class Bacteroidia; order Flavobacteriales; family Flavobacteriaceae; genus Aquimarina. Next base: position 5,042 of record CALFUO010000061.1, on the reverse strand, counting down.
GCGTCTCTGTAAAAGCTTCTATTCGAATCTAACTCTAGAAAAACAAACTGCACCAATACTCCAGAGTAATCCGTAAAGTTTAGTACTTCTCGATCATGATCTAAATTTTTAGGCACATAGACGTCAGGGATAATTCCGCCACCTCCGTATACTTTTTTTCCTTTTGGAGTTGTAAACACCAAAGAGTCATTCACTTTTATTTTCGAAGCGTCTGCCAATTCTCCACTTTCGTACCTTTCTATATACTCATTATAGTAAGCTTCTGTTCCTTTATCATAAGGTCGTTGAATTGATCGCCCTGTAGGTGTAAAATAGCGCGAAACTGTTAGGCGAACTTTGCTTCCATCCCCTAATTCCATTTCGCGTTGCACTAATCCTTTTCCAAATGATCTTCTTCCGATTATAGTTCCCTTATCATTATCCTGAAGTGCTCCTGCCAAAATCTCACTTGCTGAAGCAGAATTCTCGTCTATCAACACAAAAATTTGACCTTTCTCAAACATTCCTTTCGCCGTAGCAAAAGACTTTTCAATTTTAGCATCGCGATCTTTTGTAAACAAAATTAGCTTATCATCTTCTAAAAACTCATCGGCAATCTGAATCGCCGGTTTAATATATCCTCCGCTATTTCCCCTAAGATCTACAACTAAAGCGGTAACCCCAGATTCTCTCAATACTTTTAGTGCTTTAGAAAATTCTCTATAGGTAGTCTCCGCAAATCGCTCGATTTTCACATACCCTAAAGTATCATTAATCTTAGATGCTATTTCTACACTTTTCAAAGGCACTACTCCTCTAGTTACTTCGAATTCTTTAATTCCTGATTGAGGGCGAAAAACAGTCAAATCTACTTTACTGTCTAAAGGTCCCTTAAGGTAAGTGGTAACAGATTTTATGCGCGTTAAAGCATCTCCGTATAGAGTATCTTTACCTGCTACCAAAATACGATCTCCTGCCAATACACCGGCTTTATCACTTGGTCCGTCTACAATAGTTCGAATAACAACAATACTATCTTTATGCACCATAAAATTTACACCAATCCCGACAAAATCACCTTTCATACGTTCTGCCATAAAAGGCGCATCTTCTGAATCTATATAAACGGAATGCGGATCTAACTTGGTAAGAATCGAATTTATCGTAACATCTACAATACTATCGGTATTGATTTCTGAAACATAATAACGATCTACATAATCTAAAAATCTATTGAATTTCTCGCGTGTAGGATTTTCTTCGTAAACACGGCTTTGAATATATCTGTAACCAAATAACCCTAAAAACAAGCCAATGATTAAGGTTAAAATTGTTTGTAGTATGCGCATATAAGTAATGCAATATTCAATATGATATCGAACTGATTAATTTCTCTTCTCTCGTAAAAGTAATTAATCTGAATCAAGAAATACCTAAGAAACCGTTAATTCGATATCTTGTATTTGTTGTACTTCGACTCCTGATTTTTTTAAAAATTGAATTCCTGAATCGTCTTTATAAGCATTTTCAAAGACTACTCGAACGATTCCTGATTGATAAATCAGTTTACTACATTCCCTACATGGTGATAACGTAATATATAATGTAGCTCCTTTACAGGATTGTGTAGATCCTGCTACCTTTAAAATAGCATTAGCTTCGGCGTGTAGAACATACCACTTAGTATATCCCTCTTCGTCTTCGCAAGGGTTTTCGAAACCTGTTGGAGTTCCATTATATCCATCCGAAATTATCATACGATCTTTTACAATCACAGCTCCGACTTTTTTACGTGCGCAATGGGATAGTTGCCCCCACTCTCTAGCGATTCTTAAATAGGCTCTATCGAATTTTAATTGCTTAGTATCAGACATAATCTCTTTGTACGATTTCATCACCAAAAATAAAATTTACTTTAAGATATTTCTAAACCAAAATAGAATTTTCTACAAAGGATACTTAACCCCCAATTATACATTAGAAAGAAAACCGATTCCATCAGCAATCTATCAAAATCCACTACTCTAAAACCCTACATCACGAGAATATTCTGTAAGACAAAAAAACAAGAACCAAGCTTTTTATAGATAAAACGATTCATTTAATAGAAAAAACATCTTTTTTTCAGCATTTTCGAAATAATTATTACACATTTGAATATCAATGAATAACAAACAATTACATATTGTCTTTTATTTCCCTTGTATGCGCAAGGCAATTCTTTCTAAATGGATAGAGAGGACACTATGTAGTATTGTATAAATTTGAACTAGAACAAAAACAATCAATATTCAAGACTAAGGTGTCCCGATTAACTATCAGGACACCTTTTTTATTTTATAACCTTTTTTAAATTATTCATTATGAAACATTCAGTAAACAAACCTCTAGTCTGTATTTCCTATCTAATGCTACAAGTCGCTTTTATGATTCGTAAACATTTATTCTTAGAGCATCCTTATAACTGAATTTCAAATCAACTCTTATAAAAAAGGTGCTCTATTATTTACAATAAAGCACCTTTTTTTATTGCGGTACATAACCACTAAAATGAAAACTTTAAAAAAATTAGAACAGTACATAGATCAAGTATTAACAAGATGGGCTTTAAACTATATCGATAAAGTTTCGAAAACACTTTATCCAAAACCTTATTTAGAAGAAAAACCTACAAAGGACTTAACCCTAAGTTACGACAATGAAGAGGAAGAAGAACCAACATTGTTTATTTAACTAAAAAGGGTTTCCGAAATATTATCGGAAACCCTTTTCTTTATCTATATGTAACGTTTTTTTGAACGCCACGATCCCTCTTAGTTATACTAGAAGAAACGCGGTGTGATAATACGTTTTGGTTTTCTGAATACTTCGAATCTCATGAAGATTTCATAAGAGCCATCATTAATCGTTCTATCTCCAAGTTCTGTAGTTTCTTTATCATAAGCTAGACCTATCATAGTAGTATCAGAGATCTGGAAACCGAGTAAAGCACTTACTGCTGCACTCCAACGCCATGCCACACCTGCTGTTAATTTTTCCCATAATAAGAAATTAGCAGATACATCTAGTTGTAATGGAGCCCCAAAAACAACTTTACTCATAACAGCTGGCTTAAACTTTACACTTTCTGATAGATCAAATGTACGTCCCAGTGTCAAGTAATAGTTGATTTTTTCTTCTGCTAACTGGGAAACATTGGCAATATCATCTAAATGACGCGTCTCTAATAAATTAGGAGCACTTAATCCTAGGTAAAATCGATCTGTGTAATAAAATAATCCTATACCAACAGTAGGACTCAATTGATTCTCTATATTGTTCAAAAAAGTATTGTCGGTTAAATCAAATCTCTGTAGTTTATCGAAATTTACATCGAACACGCGTAAACCTCCTTTAATACCAAAGGCTAACTTTCCTTTTTCTCCTGTTGGTATCGCATATGAAAAATCTAAATTAACATAAGTCTCTTGCGAAGGGCCAATCTCATCATGTACAATAGAACCTCCTAAACCAGCTCTTTCACTAATCGGAGAATGTATAGAAAGAGTTTGTGTTCTCGGTGCTCCATCTAGCCCTACCCATTGACTACGATGCAAACCTGTTACATTTAAAACTCCTCTAGACCCTGCATAAGCTGGGTTTACCACAATGGTATTATACATGTATTGGGTATACTGTGCATCTTGTTGAGCAACTAAACTGTTACTCAACAAAATTGCAATCACAACTAATAGTTTCGAAAATATCTTCATCATTTATATTTATAAGTAGTTGTTAACTGACGCTTATCGATTCAAATATAAGTATCCTGACTCTAACCTCGTCTCTCCTCCTGATCTTGGGGTGTATTCGATTACATAGAAATACGTCCCTACAGGTAACAATTCTTCTTCTGATAGAGTAACTCGACCATTAGATCTACCTGTAAACACATTCTCTGCAGGGTCTTCATTATCTCCATTTCTATTATAATTTACGGTACTAAAGACCTCTACTCCCCAACGGTTGTAAATCTTTACTGTATTATCATAACTCTGAATATTATCAATAATAAAGAAGTCATTAGAACCATCCATATTCGGAGACAACGCATTATAGATTATCAAATCTGAAGCACTTGCTCTAATAAAACCAATATCTGCTAATGTTCCTGACCTAGAAACTCCTTCATTAATAGCAAACTCACCAGAAACTGCTCCAACCGATGGCTTAGTTGCTAATTCATCTGCTGGGAACTGAGGCACGTTGACGTTAACTTCAAATTTATATTCATCATTACTATACACTAAATCCACAAACGTCACAACCCCGTTTTCATTCGTATCCAATGTTTGTAACACCGTTCCATCAGGATTAATAACCGTAACCGGAATACCATCTAAACGTCTTTCTTCAAGATCTAAAACTCCATCATTATCCTCATCTTCGAATAAGACAATAGTAACCTGTCTTTCGTTACATACCCAGTCATCTGCTACTGGCTGAGTTCTATCATCAACATTGTAACTACATGGATTTTCTGGATTCGTACCATTATTAATTTCATTCTCATTAGTAACTCCATCTCCATCACAGTCTAAATCTCTAAACTCTTGTGTCGTTTCAGAATATACTTGATCATCAACATTATAATCACAAGGATCATTCGGATCTGTAGGACCTTCTTCATTCGGATCATTTGTACCTACTTGACCATCTGCATCTGGATCAATCTCATCACCATTTGTAACTCCATCTCCATCACAATCTCGACCTAAGAATCCTGGATCTGCCAATGCTAAATCGACATCTTCTACATTAAAGCTACATTCATCATTTGGATTAGTTGAAGGTTTGTTTGGATCTGAACTACCTGGTACTCCATCGCTATCTGGATCAATCTCTTCTCCATTAGTAACACCATCTCCATCGCAGTCACCCTCTCTAAATGCTACTGTAGTCCTTTCGTAATCCTGACTTGCCAAATTGAAATCACAAGGCTCGTTAGGGTCAGTTCCTTCACTTATTTCGACGTCATCTGGAACACCATCTCCATCTGAATCAGGAGATACACTTATTATTAC
>CALFUO010000060.1 GCA_937929895.1 uncultured Aquimarina sp. | reverse complement strand
GCTTTTAAGGGGTTATTCTATTTTTTTGCAACTTTAAAATACAACCTTTTAAGCAGTTTTTCAATTCTAAAACCCCTTAAAACATCAATAAAATCAATACTTTAAACAAAAAGCAAAGTGATTTTCAGGGGATGGCTAACTAAATCTATATTGGTGTTTATAAACACTATTTTTTTTGAGGTTGTATCTTTGTATTTATGATTACAAAAAGAATAGAAAGCCCCCAGAATTCTCACATAAAAAAATTACTGCAATTACAAGAGAAATCTAGAAATCGAAAAAAAGAAGGCCTTTTTATTATAGAAGGTATTCAAGAAGTCGAACTAGCTACAAAACACGAATACAAAATTATAGAAATATTGGTTTGTGAAGAGATTACACCTTTCGAAAATCTTCCTGAATCTATTACTTCTTTATCTATTCGTTTTACCGGAATCGATAAGATCGTATATGAAAAGCTAGCCTATAGAACTTCTACCGAAGGTATCATTGGTATTGCTGAAACTAAAACACATACATTAGACCTATTAAATTTTAAAACCACAACACCACTAATCCTTATAGCAGAAGCTCCCGAAAAACCTGGGAATATTGGAGCTTTATTGCGTACTGCTGATGCTGCCAATGCAGATGCTGTAATTATCGCTAACCCTAGAACAGATTTATATAATCCAAATATTATTCGATCTAGTGTTGGCTGCGTGTTTACCAATCAGATAGCTACGGGATTAACAGAAGATATTATTTCATTCTTAAATAAAAAAAACATCAATATCTACGCTGCTATTTTACAAGAAGCTGAAAACTATCACTTACAAGATTTCTGCAAAGCTAGTGCGATTGTAGTTGGTACTGAGCATAATGGCCTTAGTGAAGCTTGGCGAAAAGCTAGCATTCAAAACATTATTATTCCTATGTCGGGCACTGTCGATTCTATGAATGTCTCTGTAGCAGCAGGAATCTTAATTTTTGAAGCTAAAAGACAACGTGGATTTTAATGCAATTTGTATTTTCGCTCTTATTAGCCTTTAACTACTGGCAGTCGGCTAAAACATTAACAATATATAACTTTAATATGCGTCAAGTATTTATGGTCAATTGTAAACCTTAAACTTGAAACTTTGAACCTTAGTATATGAACCCACAAACCATATTTTACATTTTAATTGGGATAATTATTGTAAATTTTATCATAGACCAAATTCTAGATAACTTAAATGCAAAGAATTTTGATGCTCCTCTTCCCGAAGAATTAAAAGATGTATACCCAGAAGACGAATACAAGAAGTCTATGGATTATAAAAAAACAAACCATCGTTTTAGCTCAATTAACTCTTTGTTTTCTATTGGGGTAACTCTAGCTTTTTTCTTTTTAGGAGGCTTTAAATGGGTGAATGATATTGCTACAGGAATCAGTGATAATCCGATCATCGTTGGGTTAATTTTCTTTGGTATTATCATGATTGGAAGTGACATTATTAATACCCCTTTCGGGTTTTACAAAAACTTCGTCATCGAAGAAAAATTCGGATTCAATAAAATGACAAAAGCTACTTTCTTTTTTGATAAAATAAAGGGATTATTAATGATGGCCATTGTTGGAGGTGGAATTTTAGCATTAATCATCTGGTTTTATGGAATCGCTGGTCCAAATTTTTGGTTATACGCTTGGGCGCTAGTCGCTGTATTTTCTCTTTTAATGAATATGTTTTACGCTAAATTAATTGTACCATTATTTAACAAACAAACCCCTTTAGAAGCAGGAAGTCTTCGAGACAAAATTGAAGCGTATGGAAGCAAAGTAGGTTTTAAACTAGATAAAATCTTCGTAATTGATGGTTCTAAACGAAGTACAAAAGCAAATGCATATTTCTCTGGATTTGGTAGTGAAAAACGTGTGACACTATTCGATACTTTAATTAATGACCTGGACGAAGACGAAATCGTAGCTGTTTTCGCTCACGAAGTAGGCCATTACAAAAGAAAACATATTATTTCTAACCTAGTATTATCTACTTTATTAACTGGATTTACTTTATGGTTATTATCCTTTTTTGTTTCTAGCCCAGAACTTTCTGCTGCATTAGGCGTAAAAGTACCTACATTTCATATAGGTTTAATTGCTTTTGGTATTTTATATACCCCTATATCTGAAATCACAAGTCTATTAATGAACATTTTATCTCGTAAATTCGAATACCAAGCTGATAACTATGCAAAAGAAACTTTTGCTAGCGAGCCTTTAATTACAAGTTTAAAGAAGCTATCTAAAAATAGCTTAAGCAACCTAACCCCGCACCCAGCATACGAATTTTATCACTATTCGCATCCATCTTTAGTGAAACGAATAAGAAATCTTAGAAGTTAGAACACAAGCATCCGAAACTTTAGAATAAAGATCGTTTCACGAAAAGAGAAGAGAAAATAGATTTTATAAATAAAATTGTTACAAGTTTAGAACTTAGATATTTTTGATTCGTCTTAGAAAATATCTTTTCTCAACATTTTGACGCTAGATCTTTTTAAATCATTTAAAATAAATCATTTAAAACTTTTTATTTTTCTGAAATCCAAAACTTTCAGATACTAATGAAGTTATAATAAATACAAAAGGAGCTGAATTTACTTTCAGTTCCTTTTTATTTTACGGTAAATTCTTGTCTTATACCAGTTCTTATTTGAATTTACCGTAAAAGAAAAAGATGATTTTTGGAATTTTACAAATCCTAAAAAATTAGGATAGCAGTAGCTACGGTAGTTTTTTATGTTGATGTAAAATTTTAAAAGGTGCTTTTTAATTCGGTAAATTCAATTAGGAAATGGTATTAGTTACAAAAATATGTGTTTACATTACATTTCCGGTTGGTATAATGTAAAGGTTTATAAAATAGAAGGTTCTACAGCTTTTGCTTGATCTATTTTCAGCATATTATCAGTTTCATTATGATTACTGCTTCCTAAAGTAAAGTGATCTAGAATCTTTATTGGACGTTAACGACTAAAAGTCTATTTTAAGTAATTTAAAATATTCTCAACCTAGTTAAGAATTATAAGAAATCGCACCTTTCCTCAACTCATTTTCGTAATTTTAATACAAGTTGTTAATATGAATTTCGTTACTGAAGTTTGAGTTATTTTTCGCTAAACAAAGGTAGGGCATCGCAATCAGTGATGAACCAGTTAAAACCTTGGTTAAAAACATAGACTTAGCTATAGTTGTTGTTTTTAATAAACGAACAGTAGAAAAAGAAACAAACCATCTACGAGTTTTTGTTGATAAATTGTATCAGATATGACGGAAATCCAGATTGAAGAAGAAAACAAACAAATTGCCAAAGCCTACAAAGAGCTTCTACAAATCAGTTATCGTAGCCTTAGTGAGGACGATAAAAAATTAATTCGTACTGCTTTTGATACTGCAGTAGATGCCCATAAAGAACAGCGCAGAAAAAGTGGTGAAGCTTATATTTTTCATCCCATAGCTGTTGCAAAAATAGTAGCCAGTGAAATCGGATTAGATGCCACATCAATTGCTGCTGCCTTACTTCATGATGTTGTAGAAGATACAAAATATACTTTCGAAGATCTCGAAAGACTTTGCGGTACAACAGTAGCCAAAATTGTTAATGGCTTAACCAAAATATCAATGATGGATAAAGATGAAGAGAAACCTATTTCTCTTCAGGCTGAGAATTATCGCAAACTTTTATTAACGATGAATGATGATATTCGTGTAATCATCATTAAAATTGCAGATCGTTTGCACAATATGCAAACAATGGCTTCGATGCGAGCAGACAAACAAGTAAAAATTGCATCCGAAACTCTTTACATATATTCTCCTCTAGCCCATCGTATTGGTTTATATAATATAAAAAACGAATTAGAAGATCTTGGGCTTAAATATACAGAACCCGAAGTATTTAATGACATAGAACAAAAATTAGAAGACACTAAAGAAGAACAACAAGCTTATATCGAAAAGTTTTCTGATCAAATAAAAGCTGGGCTAGAAAAAGAAGGGCTTCATTTTGAAATAAAAGGCAGGCACAAATCTATTTATTCGATCCGTAAAAAAATGGTAAAACAAAACGTAAGCTTCGAAGAAGTATACGATAAGTTTGCCATTCGAATTATCTATAAATCTGACTCTGCAAACGAGAAATTATTAGCTTGGAAAATTTATAGCTTAGTAACGGATTACTTTCGCCCCAACCCTTTACGAATGCGTGACTGGATATCGTTCCCTAAAAGTAACGGATACGAATCTTTGCATATCACTGTTATCGGCCCTGAAAATAAATGGGTAGAAGTACAAATTCGAAGTGAGCGCATGCACGAACTTGCAGAAAAAGGCTATGCGGCTCATTACAAGTACAAAAACAATTCAGAACAAGAAGACCAAGGACTAGACTCGTGGTTAGATAAACTAAAAGAAGCGTTAGAAAATAACGAAACCAATGCAGTCGACTTTGTAGAGGAATTTAAGTTAAATCTTCATACCAAAGAGATTTTTGTATTCACCCCTAAAGGAGATATTAAATCTCTTCCTAAAGGTGCAACAGTTTTAGACTTTAGCTTTAGTATTCATACTGAAATTGGTTCTAGAACCCGTGGAGCCAAAATTAATGGTAAGCTCGTTCCTTTAAATCAGGAATTGAATAGTGGAGATCAGGTAGAGATTATGACTTCTAAAACTGTAAAACCTACACAACAATGGCTAAACTATGTTACTACAGGTAGAGCAAGAACTAAAATAAAAGCTTCCTTAAACGAAGAACGTAAACAAATTGCCCAAGAAGGTAAAATTATATTAAGACGTAAACTAAAAACATTACGTGTCGTTCTTAATGAGAAAACCATTAACGAATTGGTACGCTTTTGTGAACTAAAGACGAGTCAAGATTTATTCTATAGAGTTGGGTTGGGTACCATAGATAATAAGGTTATTAAAGACTTTGTTGCTTCTAGAAGTAACACGTTTGTGAATTTCTTTAAAAACAAACTTCGTAAAGCGAATCCGGAACACGAGCAGGTTGACCAAACAGAAATCACAAATCAATATGACCTAATCGTTTTTGGAAAAGAAGAAGAAAAACTGAACTACAAACTTTCTCAGTGTTGCAAACCTATTCCCGGAGATAAAGTTTTTGGTTTCCTTACTATAAATGAAGGGATAAAAGTACACAAGTATACCTGTCCTAATGCTTTACAATTACAGAGTAATTTTGCCTACCGTATACTTTCAGCAAAATGGATAGACTCAACCCAAATAGAATATAAAACAGACCTTAAGCTTTCGGGTATTGATAATATGGGACTGGTAAACGAAGTAACCAAAGTTATTTCGACAGTCATGCATGTAAATATTTATAGTATTGCTTTTACAAGTAATGGAGGTGTTTTCGAAGGAAACATTACTGTTGGAGTAAAAAACAAATCAGTTCTAAAGTTATTAATGACAAAACTGAATAAAATTCAAGGTATTCAGAAAATTACCCGAGTATAACCTATTACGCTAATAACACAATTTCAAAGTTCAATATTTAAGGCTCTAAAAAGTTTTAAACATTGAACTTTGAATTTTTATCCTACTTAACCGTTTTCACTCTTAAATAAAACACTAAATTTGTATTTTTTAATTCGCTATGCATTCAGAAAAAGGCAAATTAAGCGACCAGGAAGTTGTCAAAGAAGTGTTTACTCGTTTTTTAGAGGATCATAAGCACAGAAAGACGCCCGAAAGGTTTGCTATTCTTCAAGAAATCTATGAAAATGACGATCACTTCGACATTGAGTCTTTGTATATCAATATGAAGAACAAAAACTATCGAGTGAGTCGTGCTACGCTTTACAACACCATCGAATTATTAATGGAATGTAAATTGGTTCGTAAGCATCAATTTGGTCAAAACTTGGCTCAATACGAGAAATCGTACTTCGATCGCCAACATGATCATTTGATTATTACAGACTCTAGCGAGGTTTTAGAATTTTGCGATCCTAGAATTCAGCAGATTAAAAAAACAATAGAAGAAATTTTTGATGTAACCATAAATAATCACTCGCTGTATTTTTATGGGACAAAGAACAAAACAAACGAATAACGAATGGCTGTAAATCTGCTATTAGGTCTTCAGTGGGGAGACGAAGGAAAAGGTAAAATTGTTGATGTTTTAACTAATGATTATGACATTATTGCTCGTTTTCAAGGTGGCCCAAATGCTGGTCACACTTTAGAATTTGACGGACACAAACATGTTTTACACACAATCCCTAGTGGGATTTTCCATGATGACACGGTAAACATTATTGGTAACGGTGTTGTAATCGACCCTGTAATTTTAGTAAAAGAATTAAAAAATCTTGATAAACACGCAGTAGATTATAAATCAAAATTATTAATCTCTCGTAAAGCTCATTTAATTCTTCCTACACACCGTTTATTAGACCAAGCTAGTGAGTTGTCTAAAGGGAAAGCAAAGATTGGTTCTACTTTAAAGGGTATTGGACCAACTTACATGGATAAAACTGGAAGAAACGGCATTCGTGTCGGTGAATTAGAATTAACTACTTGGAAAGAGCGTTACCGCAGTCTTGCTAATAAGCATGAAGCGATGATCGAATTCCACGGTGTAGAATTAGAATATGACCTAGCTTCTTTAGAAGAAGACTTCTTCGAAGCTATCGAAACATTAAAAGAATTAACTTTTATCGATAGTGAAGAATACATCTTCGAAGCACAACGTCAAGGAAAGAAAATCTTGGCCGAAGGTGCGCAGGGTTCTTTATTAGATGTAGATTTTGGAACGTATCCATTCGTAACTTCTTCTAATACTACTGCGGCTGGTGCATGTACTGGTTTAGGTATTTCTCCGAATAAAATTAAAGATGTATTTGGAATTTTTAAAGCTTACACAACACGTGTAGGTAGTGGCCCTTTCCCTACTGAATTATTTAACGAGGAAGGAGCTACTATGGCAAAAGTTGGTCACGAATTTGGTTCGACTACTGGTCGTGCTCGTCGTTGTGGGTGGTTAGATCTTGTAGCTTTAAAGTACGCTGTACAAATAAATGGCGTTACTCAATTAATGATGATGAAGGGTGATGTTCTTAGTGGTTTCGAAACTTTAAAAGTTTGTACTGCATACAAATACAAAGGAGAAGAAATCAAGCATTTCCCATACAATATCGAACCTGAGAATGTAGAACCTATCTACACAGAGGTAAAAGGATGGAAAGAAGATTTAACAGGAATGACCGATAAATCTGAATTTCCTCAAGAATTAAACGATTATATCACTTTCTTAGAGAAAGAATTAGAAACACCTATTACAATTGTTTCTGTAGGTCCTGACCGTAAGCAGACTATCTTAATGTAGTTTCTATTTTAATAGAAAAATGAATGTCCCATAGGTTTTGTAATCTATGGGACTTTTTATTTTTAGCAGATTTCTAGAAAATATTTATTTCATTAATATCTTTCCTTTTGCTTCAATTTCTGCTATAACACCCTGTTCCCTTCCTCTTACTTTATAAACTATTGTAGCCTTTGAAATTGTATTATCTAATTTTTTCTGAGGCAACCTTAGATTCAAACTATAATTGCCCGAAGCCAATACTTTATTGAATGGAATAATTTCTCCACTAGGTAAGCTGTAAACCTCTAGCTCTTTTGAAAAAGATTTATCTCCTAATAGTATTTCACATATGGTAAGCTCGCCTCCTACTTCCACTTTAAAAGTATACAACACCTTAGGGCTTCCATTGGGGCGCCCTAAAGTCATATTTTGTTTTGTAGCCTCGATAATTTTCATACTACCACAACTTGTCATAAAAGCCACAATACAACTAAATAAAGCTATAACTTTGGTTCTCATAAAATTATTTAACAATCAACTTTTGACGAGATACATTTCCTAACACATTAATTTTTAACAAATACACCCCTCTCGATAAATTTGAAACATTGATTTTTTCACCACTTCCAATAGTTCCTTCTTTCATAATTCCTCCTAAAACCGAGTAAATAGTATAATTTATTTTATTATTAGCATTAGGAATATCAATAGCAAAAGAACCTTCGGTCACTGGATTAGGGTATATCACAGGCCTAGTTGCTTTCATAAACTCATTAGATGCTACACCTAATGTAGATGTTTTAATATCTATCTTCCACATTCCTCTTCCAAAAGTACCTGCATATAATTCTTGGTCTGTATAATTAATCTTTAAATCATCGACTCTAACATTCGGTAAACCCGAACCTAACTTAGCCCATGTTTTCGTTTCGTTCGTCCAAAAATACACTCCCAATTCAGTTGCTAAGAACAAAGTTTCTGTATTCGTTGCATCGACTTTAGTGACAATCTCTTTGATAATAATATTAGGTAAACCAGTACTCATATTCGTCCAACTCGCTCCATTATCTGTAGACTTATAGACTTTACGGCCTGAGATGTACCCACTGACTGTAGCATAAACTGTATTTGTATTTGGTATAGCTGCAAAACTATTAAGAGTTTGCCCTACAGGAGCTACAATACTAGACCAACTAGCACCATCATTAGTACTTAATTTAGCATCACCAGATTCGTCTCTAACAAAAATACGAGTACTAGTACCTGCTGTTACCACCTCTACAAAATCAATTTTTGTTAAACCTGAACCTAAAGCTGTAAATGCCCTACCTCTATTAGTAGATTTTTTAAGATCTCCATGTGCTGCATAAATTGTTGTTGGTGTTGTTGGATGTACAATCATCGGAGAAACAAAAGATGCATTGGTTTTATCTTGATTTAAAATCTGTGTACCAGAATCATAACTAGACGCAAATCCGTCGTCCGTTCTAATTAATGATCCAAAAGTTCCTCCTAAATATCTTGTATCTGGTGTATTAAAATCAATTCCTGCTCCTGTCCCATCACCTGCAACCGCAGATACCCATTGACGAATTCCATCTTTAAACACTTTAGAAAAACCATCATTATCCTGATTTGCCATAATAAAATTATCACCACTAGCCTCTTGAGTTACTGCAATATTATACGATTGTGTGATAATTAAACCCGGTGATAAATCTACCCAAGTATTAGATGTACCAGCAAAAGTTCCCTTATGGATACCACCATCGTGACCATTTAACACTGTAGTTCCGTTAGATAAAAACGAAAAGTGATGATGATCTGGATGCACATAAAAACCTACTCCTGGAGGATCATTATAAGGATTTAATGCTACACTGAAAGAAGAACCATTATTTGTTGAAACATAACCTCGAACACCTCCTACCATAATATTATTGCTATTCGTAGGAGATACGGCTAAACACATATTGTATCCCTGCTGCGAATCATATCCTGAAATATTAGTCGAAGAAATTAAATCATTAGTTGTATCATCAAAAGCAAAACGATACTTTCTGAACGCTCCGTCTTGACTCAAACCATAAAAATTATCATTATCGCTAGCTGTAGCGGTCAATTTTAAAATAGCTTGAGAGTTACCACCTGGATAGGCCGGGTGCAAAATAAAATTATTACCACCATCTGTTGAGTAGAAAATACCATCCCAAATATCAGATACTACTACTTTATTAGAGTCATTAGGATCAAAAACAATGGTTTGAAAAAATTCGGTAAAGGGGTTGAAAGGAATATGATCGACATTGGCGTCTCCCCAGGTAGTCCCTCCGTTTGAGGAAATTTTAATTTCATTGTTAGTCAATGCAAAAATTCTATTA
>CALFUO010000059.1 GCA_937929895.1 uncultured Aquimarina sp. | reverse complement strand
GCATGCTACACACACACTCACATATATTCTTATACGAGCTTCTTCCATTCCTCGCCAAACCTCCATTTCTCCTCCATATTTAGAAATGGCATAGATAGAGTTTTTCAATTCTGGATCCCAGTGACTTTCTTCTGTAAAATTCGACTGACTGGGGTTTTTATTTAATACTGCTATTGAACTTACGTAACAAAACTTCTCTACCCCGAAATTTAAGGCCATGTTCACCATATTGGCAGTTCCCTCTCGGTTTACTTTCCCTAAAGTAGAAACATCTTTAGATTGAAAAGAAACACAACCAGCAACGTGGTACACTTCAGTTATTCCTTCAAAAGATTTTTCTAGGCTTGATATATCGGTAATATCACCAACTAACCATTCTATATCTTCGAAAGCTTTTTGATTAGTTTTGGTTATATATTCAGCAAAAACATGTTTAGTTTCTTCTAGTTTCGAAATATTTCTAAACAAGGCTCTAATAGGGGTTGATTGATGCTCGATAAGTTCTGCTAACAAATAAGTTCCTACTAAACCAGTAGCGCCTGTAACTAGAATCATGAAGACTATTATTTAGTTTATTTCTGATTTCAAAAACATCTCTTTCAATTCTTTATCAAAAAATGTTTTTTAAAGATTTCGGAATAGATGTATAAAATTTTATATCAAGAAAAGTTTATACAAAAATACATATTGCTAATAAGCTATCAAGTGCTTTGTTTGATAATCTACTTATGCATCTATATCTTTGCCAATGATAAAAAATAACTTCCTCCTTTGAAGGAGGGTTGATGAGGGTGTTTTTAGGTCTATTTTTGAAACAACCATCTTAATCCACTGCATCGGATCGCCCATTACTACTGTAATGTGGTCCTTATAGGAAGGAGCTTATTAAAATTGATCTAAATTTTGGAAAATGCCTAAAAATTTTATTGAAGAAGTTACCTGGAGAGGAATGTTGCACGATGCCATGCCTGGCACGGAAGAACACTTACTTGAGCAAATGCGATCTGCATATGTTGGTTTCGACCCTACAGCAGATTCGTTACACATTGGTAACTTGGTACCTATTATGATGTTAAGTCATTACCAACGCTGTGGACATCGCCCAGTAGCATTAATTGGTGGTGCAACAGGTATGATTGGTGATCCATCGGGGAAATCGGCTGAAAGAAACTTATTGGATGAAGCTACACTACGTTACAATCAAGAAGCAATTAAAAAGCAATTAGGTCAATTCTTAGATTTTGATAGTAATGCTGAAAATGCAGCGCAATTAGTAAATAATTACGACTGGATGAAGGATTTTTCTTTCCTAGAGTTCATTCGTGATGTAGGTAAGCACATTACTGTAAACTATATGATGGCGAAAGATTCTGTAAAAAATCGCTTAAGCACAGAATCTTCTAGTGGTATGTCTTTCACCGAGTTTACATATCAATTAGTACAAGGTTACGATTTCTTACACCTATACAAAGACAACAACTGTACTTTACAAATGGGAGGTAGTGATCAATGGGGAAATATTACAACGGGTACAGAATTAATTCGTCGTATCGGTAATGGTAAAGGATATGCTATTACGTGTCCTTTAATTACAAAATCTGACGGTTCTAAATTCGGAAAGTCTGAGGGGGGTAATGTTTGGTTAGACAAAAACCGTACTTCGCCATACAAATTCTACCAATATTGGTTGAATAGTAGTGATGAAGATGCAGAAAAGTACATCAAAATCTTTACGTTCTTAGATCAAGATACAATAGAAGGATTAATCACAGAGCATCGAGAAGCTCCCCATACGAGGCTACTACAAAAACGTTTGGCTTCAGAAATTACAACTTTAGTACATTCTGCAGAAGATGTTGAAAATGCAATCGCAGCTTCATCAATTTTATTTGGAAAATCGAATGCGTCAGTTTTAAAGAAATTAGACGAAGTTACTTTTTTAGATGTATTTGAAGGAGTACCACAAGCAGAACTTGCTAAAAATGAACTTTTAGAAGGTGTTGGTATAATTGCCGCTTTAGGAGAAAAAACAAATTTTTTAAAGTCTAACGGAGAAGCCCGTCGTGCTTTAAAGGAAAATGCAGTTTCTATTAATAGAGAAAAAGTAAAAGAAGACTACACAATAACAGAAAAAGATCTTATTAACGATCAGTTTGTTTTACTACAGCGTGGTAAAAAGAATTATTATGTATTGAGATTTGTGTAAACATCTCAAACTGTAGAAACAAAAAAAACAGTTATATAACTGGTTTTTTTGTTTCTACAGTGTATATCCTAATACCATTCCCTAATTGAATTTACCGAATTAAAAAGCACCTTTTAACATTTTACTTCAACATAAAAAACTACCGTAGCTACTGCTATGCTAACTTTTTATGATTTGTAAAATTCCAAAAATCATCTTTTTCTTTTAAGGTAAATTCAAATAAGCACTGGTATAAAATAGAGTTACAGTCGATATTTAGTAGACTTCAGTGGTGTAATCTAGTTGTTGATATGTAATGTCAACTCGGAAATAATAGGATCGTTAAAACGATACATTTTTTCTACTATTTCTGCATTATAAAATTTAACAATAACTAAGGCTATTCTGAAATTTTATTACAATCATATTATTTGAGGATTTGTCTAATCTATTTGTTTAATTTCATTTTTGTAGATAGATTTCTATTTTTTTGGAATAAAAAAGCCACCCGAAGGTGGCTTTTGCTATGATACTTGTTAACTCTAATCTAGTTTCAATTACTTGATTAAGTTAATCTCTACACGTCTGTTTAATTTTCTTCCTTCTCTAGTTGCATTGGAAGAGATAGGAGAAGATTCTCCGAATCCTCTAGACTGTAAACTAGCTTGAGAAATTCCATGTCCAATTAAGTATGCCTTAACCGCAGCAGCTCTTGACTCAGACAATCTTTGGTTAGATGCAGCAGCACCTACGCTATCAGTGTGACCGTCAATAGTAAATCTAGCTTTAGGATATTCTTTTAAGATAGCTACAATATCATCTAATACAGCTTGAGACTGGTTTTTGATAGTAGATTTACCTGAATCGAATAAAATAGTCTTAGCATAGTTATTAAGCGTCTGTTGTACTTCTTTAGTTACAACTTTAACTTCAGGACAACCATTGTTTGCAACTACACCAGGAACAGTAGGACATTTATCATCTTTGTCTAATACACCATCGTTATCAGTATCTTTCCAAGGACAACCGTTATTTCCAACTGGTCCGGCTACGTTAGGACAATTATCTATATTGTCTGCTACACCATCACCATCAGAATCAGGGCAACCTTTTAAGGCTGCTTTTCCAGCTACATTTGGACACGCGTCGTCAGCGTCGATAATACCATCTCCATCAGAGTCTGGACATCCACCGTTTTCCGGCTTACCAGCTTGATCTGGACAATTATCTTCAGAATCTTTAATACCATCTAAATCAGAATCTGGACATCCATTAAATTGCTCTAAACCTGGAGTTTCTGGACATTCGTCTTTTTTATCATTAATTCCGTCACCATCAGTATCTACACCACCAAAAGCAAATTTAACACCTGCTGAATGTTGTAAGTGTGATGATTGTCTAGAAATACCATCTACAACAATGTTTCCATCCGTATCGTCATATTCGCCGATAACACCTTTGTATGTTGTTTCTACATAAATAGCAAAATTTTCAGAGATCCAAAAGTCGATTCCTCCAGATAAGTTTGCAGAAAATGCACCATCGTCTTCTATCCAGTGGTATCCTCCGCCTAAACCAGCGTATGGTGCGAACCAGCCATCGTTCCATGATTCTTTAATTTGTCTAACGTCGTAATTAATACCTGCCTCTACAGAAAAATAAGACCAATCATCTACTGCTACAGATCCTACAGGGTCGAAATTACCATATTCTCCAATTTTATTAATACTACCTCCGATACTAGCACTGAAACCATTTTTAATATATCTGCTTACAGTAAGCTCAGAGATTGAAGGGATAATATTGTCGTTGAAATATGCCGGATTTATCAATCTATAGTCGGAAAAAGGTTCCGATTCAGGGGTGAAATCAACTGCGTTGGCTCCAATTTTAATAGCCCACGGATAAGTTTCCGTTTGTGCAATTGCTGAACTAGCTGTCAATGCTGCAGCTACAACAAGCAATGATTTAAATAGTTTCTTCATATTATTTAATGATTTTATTAGAGTTATCTCCACAAATGTAATATGATAAGTGAAACAAACAAAAACAATTTTCGTATTTGTCTCTTTTTTCAGATCAAAGGCACTTTTACTGTGTTAAAAATCACTATAAGCCCAATATTTTCAACGTTTCGTCGAAATAAATTAAATATAATCTAACGTTTTCGTAACCTAGCGAATTGACTATTTTTTGATATTGAAGTAGTTGTCCTTTGTGTTTAACATCTTCTTTCCCTGTCTTGTAGTCAAGAATAATTACTTCTTTTTGTTGTGATATTTCTATTCTATCAGGTCTATGTATTTGGTCTCCATATGTAAAATTTCGTTCGTTTAAGATGGTATTGCTTCTCTTAAAGTAGTCTTTAAAGGAATCATGATTCAATAATTCTATTACTTGTTGTTTAAATTTATTTAGATCAAAATCCAAGCTATTTTGAGAAGAATGAAGACGCTCAAAAACAATCTCTAAATCAGATCTGTCATAAATTTCGGCCATTGTAGCATGCACAAAATCACCAGTTTGTATTGCAATTGTCTTTTTAGGTCTTGATATACTCTGGTTTTTATTGTTCGAGGTTGTAAAATTCGTTAAATACCTATCTGTTGTTTTATTTTCGTTAGTTGCAGCTTTGTTAGATCTATAGCCAATTTCAAAGCGATTTTCTTGTTCAGTTGTTTTTGTTGAACATAAGTCTTTAAGAAAAGAGGTTATATTTCCTTTTTCTAAGTTGAGATTTGCGTCCTTTTCGTTACCTATTAAATAGAGTCTTCTCTCTGCCCTTGTAAATGCAACATATAGGACATTAATAATGTCTAATTCTTCAAGGGCAATAAGCTTAGAATAATCTTCTAGTACTGAATCTCCAAAATGATCCATTACTTTTTTATTGTGTTTCCAATAAAAGTAATCTAGTTTAAAGTTTTTATTCGTGTTTTCTATCCATATGTTACTGGATTTAAAACTATACAATGATTCGTCTAAATAAGGCAATATAACAATCGGAAATTCGAGACCTTTTGATTTATGAATGGTCATTACCTTCACACCTTTCTGACTTTCTGAAGTTACAATACTTAGTTTGTCTTTTTTCGAGTTCCAGTATTCTAAGAACTCTTGTATGCCACCATTGTTTTTGTTGTCAAAATCAAAAACAATGTCTAAGAAAAATTGAAGGCTAGCAGAAGCTTTAGTGTTAAGTTTAAATATTTCAACTAATACTTCTAATAATTGGTATACTGATTTATTTTTGTACCCAAGTCCTTCGAGTTTTAGATTAAATAAATGGTCTAACCTATTTTCAAATTCTTGTTTTTCTGATTGTAAAAGGTCTTTAATAACTTTACTTTTTACAGTAATTGAGAAGTTATTGGATAGATGTTGAATAAAATGTAGCCTAAATACAGGATTGTTGTGATCGGATAAATAATTTAAAGAAGCTTCTAAAAGTTGAACTTCTAAGGTGTTTTTGATTAAAAGGCTTTCTGAGGATATTACAGGAATACCCTTGTCTATTAAATAATTGGAAATTGTAATACCTTCCGAATTCTTTCTTACCAAGATTGCGATATCACTATAGTCGAAGTTATCATCGAGTGCTTGTTCAATATATTTTTTAATGGCTTCTGGGTAGATTTCTGTTTTTTCAGTACTTGTATTAGCGTTAAAAAGTTCAAAAGAAATATATCCCCCTTCTTTTGAATTGATCTTCTGTTGATTTCCTTTTTTGTAAAGGGTTTTATAGCTTTCGTTCGTTAAGAAATCAGATACATATGAGAAAAAATCGTTGTTGAAGTTTATGATTTCAGAATAGCTCCGATAGTTAGTGTCTAATTGAAATGTTGTGGTTTCGGGATTTGAAAAAGGAGAATACCCTCCTGACAGAGAAATAAACTGTTCTGCTTTTCCGCCACGCCAACGGTAAATAGATTGTTTTGCATCTCCTACTAAAGTTGCTGTTCCTGTAGTTTCAGTATTTTCGATATACGAGGCAAGAGCATTGTCGATTAAGGGAGTTAGATTATTCCATTGGACTTCAGAGGTGTCCTGAAACTCATCAACAAAAAAATCTTTGTATTTTTCTCCTAAACGCTCGTATATAAAAGGAGTAGGCTGGTCTTTGATGTTTTTAGCAATTAATGAATTGAATTCTGAAATTAAGACCTGATTTTTCTCTTTCTTTAAAATTTCAATCTTTTTGCTTAATTCATTCAATAAAGACATCGCCGGAAGGTTCTTTAAAATCCCTTCATTTAGTTTATTTAGGTAGATAAGGTTTTTAGTTTCTTCAAATATCTTTTCAATAGAAGACCTTAGTTGATCAATTTTCGATTTGATACTATCGTCCTTACTTTTCGCATAAAGTGGTTCTATGCTTATATCTTTTAAAATAAAACCGTCTAATTTATGGTCGCCACTAGTCGATAAGTTTTTAAAGTATTTGGGTAAAGAACCTCGCATAAAATCATTGACAATATTCTCTTGTTCTAAAATTTCTAATAAGGCATTGGCTTTTTCTTTTACCGTATTTTTATATTGATAAATATTCTTTTTTAGAGAGGTGTCGATATCTAAAAAGGCTTCGATTGTCAATTCGGAAAGGGATGTAATATACTTCGAATCATTTTCATTAAACAGTAACATTCCTAAGTCGAGAAGTAATTGTTTAATGTCCCAGCTTTTGTCATCTTCAATTTGTTGCCCTACATATTTTAGCACAACTTTGGTGACATTTTTATGTTGGCCAACTTCCATTAATAATTGGTCGACCGCTTCTTCAAGTATGACTTTCTGATCTAGTTGCACTTCAAAAGAATTTGAAAGATTTAGATCGAAAGCAAAAGTTCTGATAATCGATTGTGTGAATTTATCTATAGTTTGTACACTAAATGCAGTGTAATTATGAAGGATAAAATTCAAAATAATTAAAGAGCGGCTACGTAAATTACGTGACTCAATTCCTAAAATATCTTGAATTTCAGCAAACATAGAATTATCAGAAGCTTTGGTTTCATTTAGAGAAAAGGTATAAAGTGTAGAAAGAATACGTTCTTTCATCTCCGAAACAGCTTTGTTGGTAAAAGTAATTGCTAGAATTTGTTTGTATCGACCATTAGTTGGGCTTGCTAATAGTTTCAGTAAATAGTTTTTTACTAATGTGTAAGTTTTTCCAGCACCAGCCGCGGCATCGTAAATTGTTAAGGACATTAGTTTAGATAATTTTAACGAAATCTAACTTATTTTTCGATGAATTCCATGGGTAGTAAGGTATTTATTAAATATGATAATCCGTACATTTGGGTATAATTAAAACTAAAACATACATCATGGCATTCGAATTACCAAGTTTATCGTACGCTTACGACGCTTTAGAGCCACATATTGATGCTCGTACTATGGAAATCCACCATAGTAAGCACCATGCAGGATACACAAACAAATTAAATGCTGCTATCGAAGGTACTGATCTAGCAGATAAGTCTATCGAAGATATCTTAGGAAGTTTAGATATGGACAACAAAGCCGTTCGTAATAACGGTGGAGGATTCTATAACCACAGATT
>CALFUO010000058.1 GCA_937929895.1 uncultured Aquimarina sp. | reverse complement strand
TTTTCTATTGCTAAAGTCTAACAATACAGGAGCTATTAACCTATTAGTAACACGTCCAGAATCTTTATACATATGATTTATATCTTGAGCAATTCCAACTGGTAAATTTTGGTCTGCCAAAAAATCATTAATTTCCTTTGTGGAGTTTTTACAATGAACTGTTGTAAAGTAAATTATTATTAGTAAGCAATATATATCAAAGCGTATTTTCACCGAAACTACTCAATTTATAAATGTTGTTTAGCAAATATAGGATATATAAATTTTGCGTAATAATAATTACACAAAGAGTTTTACATTTATAATTACACAATAGTTATAAATAATTATGAATCTTACACATTCACAAATATATTCTTTTGTGAAAAACACAATTAAAAGTGTTAAAAATTATATTTTTGCTTACATAAGTGTTTTTTTTGTTAAAAATTACTAAATTAGTCCCTGCTTAAATATTAAAAACAATATGATCTATTTTTTTGCTCACCTTACAAGGGTTTTTAAAGAAATAGTTATTTAACTTTTTTATTTTGCAAAAAAACACATATAACTTTTTAACAAATAACTTTATGATATAAAACAGAATGCTATTTTAAAAACAAATGCTTAAATGCATTAAAAATTCAAAAAAATTATAACTAAACAAGATTTATGAAAAATTATTTTTTAAAAACAACAAAAAAGACAATTCCTTTATTGTTTTCGATGTTATTTCTAATTACGTTTTCAAAAACGTATGCCCAATCATTTTTAAGAGTCAGTGGTACTGTTGTTGATAATTTAGGGGAACCTTTAATTGGTGTAAATGTATATAAGGAAGGTACGAAAATAGTGACAACTACAGATTTTGATGGGCAATACACCATTGATGCACAGAAAGGAGATTCTTTAAGATTCTCTTATCTAGGATTTAAAGAGACTACTCAAAAAGTTAAAGGTCCAAAATTGGATCTTCTTATGGAAGAAGAAGCAGACGCTTTAGAAGAAGTTGTTGTAGTAGGATATGGTAAACAAAAGAAAATAGAAGTTACTGGAGCAGTTGCTCAAGTAAAATCAGAAGAGATTGAAAATATTGTTACCTCTGATATTGCTTCGGCAATACAAGGACAGATTGCAGGAGTTAGTGTTACTGCCACATCTGGTGAACCAGGTGAAGGTTCTGGAATACTAATTAGAGGAGTATCTTCATTATCAGGATCAAATGACCCTTTATTTGTTGTCGATGGAGTACCTCAATCAGGAGATCCAAGACTAAATCCAAACGAAATAGAAACAATTGACGTATTAAAAGATGCAGCTTCTGCTGCAATATACGGTACAAGAGCAGCTTCTGGGGTTATCCTGATTACAACGAAGAAAGGAAAGGAAGGAAATGTTAAGGTAAGATTAAATGTAACTCGAGGAATTCAATCTATTACAAGAGAATTACCATTGTTAAACACACCGGAACAAATTTTCTTTAATTTAAGAAGACAAGACCAAGTTGCAAATGCAGCTAGAAACAATAGATTTAGTTTGTTAAACGATACAGATTTAAGAGATATTGTTCAGAACGATAATGCTAGTGTTTCAAGATACAATCTTAATATTTCAGGAGGTACAAAGAATATTAAGTATAATTTAACTTTAGGTTATTTTGGACAAGAAGGAATTATTATAAATTCTAAGTTGGATAGATACAATTTAAGATCTAATGTTCAGATTAAAAAGAATAAATGGTCTTTTAATAACGGATTTGGATTTACAATTGACGACCAAGAAAGTCCTAACTTTAGAATTTTATCACTTTCTCAAAATTTCAATCCATTTAGGTCTGCTGACAATCTTAGTGCCAATCAAATACAGGAAGGAAACGAGGATGAGTTTGGTGCCTTAGCGGGAGTTATCGAGGCTGTAAATACAGAAAGAGACAGAGGTAGATATCGTTTTGAAGGGAGTACTAATATAGGTTATAAATTTACAGACGCACTTAGTTTTAAAACTTTAGGAAGTGTTGTGATTACCAATGGATTTGAAACTCAATCAAGACCCGATTTTCAAATCTTTAGAAACGGAGCTCCTCAAAGAACTCCCTTGGATAATTTTGTTTTTGAACAAAGAGTTCGAAACATTTCATTAAATTGGAATGCGGGTTTAAATTATGATAAAAAGTTTGGTAAAAATCAAATTAAGGCATTAGCTTTAGTTTCCTTAGAGCAAGATTCTGAAACATCAATAGGAGCGATTCAGCGAGGACTTGTGTTGCCCGAAGCTCGTAGAAATTTAGCTTCTACTTCTGTAGCTCCTGATAATACTTCTTTTGGATCACTACAAAATGGAACGCCATTTATTAATCAAGACTTTTTAATAAGACGTATTGGTACCATTGGAAGAGTTCAGTACAATTATGATAAGCGTTATTTAGCTAGTATCAGTAATCGTCTTGACGCTTCGTCTCAATTTTCTTCAGACAATAGATTTGCATCATTTCCATCAGTATCTTTAGGGTGGAATATCTCAGAAGAAACTTTTTGGGAAAATATTAAGCCTATTGTAAATAACTTTAAATTTAGAGCAAGTTTTGGTACAACAGGTAACGATAGATTTCCTGCAAACTCATCTGTTAACACTGTAAGAACAGGTTTAGATACTGCAATCGGAGATTCTGAACGTTTGAATACAGGATTTGCTCAAACTAGATTTGCAAATACAGATGTGAAATGGGAAGTAACAAGAGAAACTAACATAGGAATTGATTTGAATTTCTTAAAAAACAAAATTCAATTTACAGCAGATTACTATTCTTCAGATAAAGAAGATTTATTAATTAGTTTACCAAACGTTCCAAGTAGTGGATCGAGAGGATCATTATTTTCTGAGCGTTTGACAACAGTAAACGCAGGAAACCTTACAAATAAAGGAATTGAGTTAGCTTTAAAATACAAAGGAAATATTGGAAAAGTTTGGATGAATGCAGGTTTAACCTTTACAAAGAATGTTAACGAAGTTACCTCTTTAGGAAACGGTTCAAACTTCCAATTATTTAACCAACAAATTATTTTTGGAGACCCTAGTTCTAGAGCACCTGGATTGTTAGTAGGTAGAGAAGCAGGATCTTTTTTAGTATTTAAAACTGATGGTATTGTAAGTACAGCAGAACAGTTAGCAGAATATCAAGTTTTAGACCCTAGTGCTCGAATAGGAGATCGTAGGTATGTTGATGTAGATGGTGATGGTAGTATTTTAGGAAGTGGAGATCGAATCTATGGAGGTAGTGGATTACCTGATTTTGAAACAAGTTTGAATTTAAATTTTGGTTATAAGAACTTCTCTTTATCAACAAATTGGGTAGCTTCTATAGGTAACGAAGTTTTAAATGCGGGTAGAGCGTTATCTCAAGTTCAAGGACGTAGTCGAGATTTATTATTTCAATTTGTAGAAGGTTTAAATGAAGATACTCCGATACCTGCATTTAGAGGTGGAGCCGTTAGATCTTCAAATAACTTTAGAGGAGATATTGACGAGTTTATTGAAGATGGATCATTTTTAAGATTAAGAAATATTCATTTTAGTTATAATTTCCCTAAGAAGTTTGTAAATAAGTTAAAAATGACAAAATTCAGTTTATTTGCAAGTGCCCAAAATGTATTAACCATTACAGACTATACAGGATTTAACCCTGAAGTAGGAGGGAATAATATACAAACAAAAGGACTTGACAGATCTGTTTTTCCTGTTTCTGCAAGTTATAATTTAGGGTTTAATTTAGAATTTTAAAAAAATAGTACAATGATAAATAAGATAAAACAATTATCTGCTACAATACTATTCTTTAGTATAAGTATAGTTTTTGTGAGCTGTAAAGATGATATTGAAGATATCGTAGATATAGAAAATCCTAATTCTCCATCAATTGATGAGGTTTTTAACAACTTAGATGATACTGAATCTTCACTTAATGCAGTATATAATACTCTTTATAATCACTTTATATTAGCTATTGAACAAGAAGCATTGAGTAGTGATATTGCCCGTGATGCAAATCAAGCTCCAACAGGAGTAAGAAATTCTCAAAACGTACAATTCACCACACAATTATTCAATTCAAATTCTGCAGTTATTAATAATAGATGGGCTGCTTTATATAGAGGAATATTTTTTGCCAACCAAACAATTATAGCTCTTAAAGGATTAGAATCTACTTTGCTTAGTGAAGCACAAGTTCAAAGATGGACACAACAAATGGCACAAGCACGCTTTTTTAGAGGATTGTATCATTTCTATTTACATGAACGCTACAATAATGGAAATATTATTATCATTGGAGAAGAAGAATTTACGCAAGACATCAATGAACTTAATGCAAGACCTACTTCTCCTTCCTCAGAAGTTATAGCGTTCTTTAGAGAAGATTTACAGTTTGCACATGATAACTTATTAGGAGTAACTGATGTAGAAAATGGAGTTGTAACTAAAGGAAGTGCAGCAATGATATTGGCAAATAGTTATTTATATGAAAAAGAGTATGACTTAGCCAAACCACTCTATGAAGAGTTAATTTCACCAGATTCAGGTTATGCTTTAGTGGAAGATACTAATTTAATGTTTACCACAGCTGGAGAGTTTAATTCAGAGTCTATTTTAGAAGTTGCTTATACGATTGATTTTGGTACTGAAATAGCTCCTTTTAATGAAGAAGCTTTGCATAATCGATTAGGATGGGCTTCTGCGTTTACGGGAACTGGAGGTGCTCCTCGTTTTGCACCTGCAATATGGCTAATTGATGAGTATAGTGGAGAAGTTTTAGATGGAACAGACCCTAGAAATACTATTACAAGAGGAGATGGTGTACCAGACCTTAGAAGAGTTTCATTAAGAGCTTCTGCAATGGTAGCATTACCGCAAGATCTTGAAACTCCTTATTATTTAAATGCAAATGCATTGCAAACTACAATCTCGTTCAGAGGTACCCCTTTCTCTGTATTACAAGGAAATCGATCACGAGCTTTTCCTTCAATGTTTAAACATTTTACCAATCATGATATTGTAAGTAATGAGAGATTGTTATCAAGTGGTAATCAATTACAATCAGGTAAAAACGTGACAATTAACCGTTTGGCTGAAGCCTATTTAAATTTAGCAGAAATTTATTTATTGGGAGATGGTAATGTAAATTCTGCTTTAGAGATGATTAATACAGTAAGAAGTCGTTGGGGACTTCAAAAATTAGGTCCTGGATCTACTGTAGATAACGAGTTTGATAATATTGCATATACAGTAGAATCGTTATTTGAGCATTTAAGAAATAAAGAAAAGCCATTAGAGTTATCAATGGAAGGTTATGCTATTCGAAATATTGATTTAAGAAGATGGGAAACGAAAGCTCAACGATTCACAGAACTAAGTAATTTAAATTTAAATCTTGTAAGTTCTGCTGATTTATCTGAGGAATTAGTTAGAGGACAACAACGCCGTATTCCACTATCAAGAGTAGTTGTTAATGGATTAATGGGAGGTTTAGACCCTAAAAATGTATTAACAAATACACAAGGGCAACCATTAGCAGGAGATTTAAATTTATCTGGTGGTACTTCTGAAATACCAAATGGTTCTACAAACACAAACACTGCAATTACCTCTGAGTCGTTTAGGCAATTTATAGGAGCTAGTCAAAATTTTAATCAAGTGTTACATGATTATTGGCCACTTCCAAATTCAGAAATTATTGATAATACAACACTCTAAAAAAACATTTATGAAACTATATATAAAATATTTATTGCTATTACTAGTGGTAATAGCTTGTGAAAAAAACGATTTTGAGCGCTTATCTGACATTTCAGACGTTGAAGTATTTGTTGCTGCTCAAGGAACAGACTCTGACCCTAATGATGTGTTAGCGTTCTCTGTAAATGATTTCTTAAGTCTTTCTGATGTTTCTCAAGGAATTGATGCTAGAACTTGGACACTTACTGAGGGAAATGCTTTTATAAAAGGGTTTACACCAGCAGACAGTTTAAACTTAAATGATTTTGTAGATCGTGATTTAGGTTTAACAACAGACGAACAAACAATTCATGTTTTGTTTGAAACTCCAGGTACTCATAGAATTTCTTATAGAGGAGAGTTTCCTAGAGAAGTTACATTACCCGAACTTAGAAGATCAGGTAATGTTATTAGAGAAGCTGTTTCTTCAGTACAAGAAGACGATAAATGGGTGATTAATTTAGATTATAATATTGAAGTATTAGATAGTTTAGATGCTATTGCTACAGTTATAGATGATTTAGGAACAGAGGTTGCTAAATTAGAATTAGGGCAAACATTTAATACAGATACAGAAGGAATTAGTGAAATTGAAATAGAAGAAGGGATAGAATTAACATTTCAAACAAGTTTAGATGGTAGTCAAGGATCTCCAAATTCAGTATTGTGGCAACTTCCGGGTGGAATTCCAGAAGAATCTGAAGGAGAAAACGTAACAGTGACTTATAATACAGTAGGAACTTTTATGGCTAATATTGTTTTAAATAGAAGAAACCAAGGACAAACACTACGAGGAGTTACACATACTGAGATAGTTCCCTTATTAATCAACGTAGTTCCTTCTACACAACCATTAGAAATTAATC
>CALFUO010000057.1 GCA_937929895.1 uncultured Aquimarina sp. | reverse complement strand
CCATTGAATCGAGAGGAGGCGTATATACAAGTACCGATTTTGGGCAAACGTGGACGAACATAACAGGCAACTTAGGAATCGCTTTAGGAAGTTCTAGCAATAGAGATAGAAACCCTGATAAAGTAGATAATTTTGAAGCTATACGCCAATACTATTCTACGATTTCTGAATGGTTAAAAATCACTCCAAACGAAGCAAGAAACACATATGATGTATTACCAGATACTATCCTTACAACTTTTAACAGAGTAGTCGTAAACCCCAACAATAGCAATGAAATTTATATTTCACAAAATGTTAAACACGATAAAGGATTTGGGCCTGGTGAAGTTTGGAAAACTGAAAACGGAGGTGTCAATTGGTTTCCTTGTGCTCGATACGGAAACTACTGGGATAGTGATATTGATCATGATTATTGGAATACATCAAGAAACAACGCCTTTGTCCCCGATAGTAACGTCACATTTGCACACATACAACCAGCAATTAATAGAAAATCAGAGACTGCAGGAAATCGTTTCTTAGAAATTAATACTAATGGAGATGTATTTATTTGTTTAGATCAACAGGTAATTCGTTCTAATAATGGCGGAAACACCTGGAGTCAAATAGATGATTTTGAAACTTCTACAGGTAGTAAAAAATGGATAGGGCGTGGAGGAAGTAACATGCCTGGACGTTTTCTCCTTTTAGATTCTGGGATACCTGGAAGGATATTAGCTTGTTCGGGAGAACACGGACTGTGGCAAACTGTACCCCATGACGATTACACAGGGGCTGACGATCTTACGGTTGCTGTAGAACAAATAGAAGGTCAAGTAAATTCTGGAGGATCCCACTCTATAGCATCTGTAGCAGTAGACCCTAATGATCCTAATACAATCTACACCTTACAATTTAGACAATTAAATAGAGGTCGATTACGAAAATCTACAGATGCAGGAAAAACTTGGGAAACGGTACCTACAGATCAACCTAATAATTTTGTATTCGATGAAGACTATAGTGCTGTAAATGATTTCTCTGCAAATTACAAAACCTACAATCTGCTAATTAACCCTAAAAATACACAACGAATGTATTTTGTTTCTATGGAAAATCCAACAGGAGAAGTTAGAGATGGGGTTGACGTAACTAAAGGAGTCGATTTAGGGGTGCGTTATACTTTCGATGGCGGGGCAACCTGGGATTCAGGAGTTTTCCCTTTTTCGACAAATCCAAGAAGTATCCGAAGAATCGCATTTCATCCGACAAAACCATTTATTATGTATGCTGCTTCTAACATTAGTATGCAAGGAGTAAGAGGTGGGTTATTTAGGTCAACAAACAGTGGGCAGAATTGGTTTCCTGTAACAATTCCTTCAGAAATAAAATCCGTGAATCATATCTTCTTAGAAGAAAAAACAAATAGTAATGGGTTTCATGATATGTATATTTCTTGTGGGCAATTTGCAAGTAATGACCCTAATGAAGGAGGTGTTTGGAAAAGCAGTGATGACGGGGTAACATGGAATAAGATTTTTGACATGCCTTATGTATGGCAAACAGAAGTATCTTCTTTAAACTCTAATATTATAACGGTAAGTGTTTCTTTACAAGATTTTAAAAGTAGTCGTAGGCATGCTACAATATTTAACCCCGGAGCTTATATTTCTTTTGATGGTGGAAACACTTGGGAAAAAGCCAATAATAATATTGGACAACCTAATCTAATTGTAGATTTGAAACCAGATATTAACGATATTAATGTTTTTTGGGCTGCTATAAGAGGAAGTGGTTGGATGAAAGGAAGGTATCGAGGTGACTTATCCGCATCTCTTAGCAATTCTGAGTTTACTAACCCAACATTTGAAACATTGCAGTTATCCCCTAATCCTGCTAAAAATAAAATTACGTTATCTAGCTCTTTAATTGATATCGATAACAATTCAACAATAGAAGTCTATGCGTTAAATGGTAGTTTTGTTGGATTATTAACTACTGAAAATGACTCCTTAAATACCAGTTTCGATATCTCTCATTTGGTCTCTGGAACTTATCTTGTAAATATAAAAACAGGAGGTAAAACATATTTGAAAAAATTAATTAAACAATAATTGACAAAATTAAGGCATAAAAAAACCAGCGCATAATGCGCTGGTTTTTTTATGCCTTAATTTGATTAAAGACTATTTCACTTCTTCGAAATCTACATCTTCTACATCATCAGCAGAAGCTTCTGCACCTGCATCCGCTTGTGGCTCTCCTGTTGGAGCTCCTTGACCTTGTGCTTCAGCTTGCGCTTTGTACATTTCTTCGCTAGCAGCTTTCCACTCTTCGTTAAGCTTATCTAAAGCTGGAGAAATAACGGCTAAATCTTTAGTCTCATAAGCCTTCTTCAATTCTTCTAAAGCTGATTCGATTGGTGCTTTTTTATCCGCAGATAATTTATCACCGAATTCTTTTAACTGCTTTTCCGTTTGGAAGATCATTCCATCGGCTTCATTTAACTTATCTGCAGTTTCTTTTGCTTTCTTATCAGCATCAGCATTGGCTTCTGCTTCTTGCTTCATCTTCGCGATTTCTTCTTCCGTTAACCCTGAAGATGCTTCGATACGAATATCTTGAGATTTACCTGTAGCCTTATCTGTAGCAGAAACTTTGATAATACCATTAGCATCTATATCAAAAGTAACCTCGATTTGTGGTACTCCTCTTTGTGCTGGTGGAATATCTGCTAAGTGGAAACGACCGATAGTCTTGTTATCCGCAGCCATAGGACGCTCTCCTTGTAATACATGAATTTCTACACTTGGTTGATTATCCGCAGCTGTCGAGAATACTTGTGATTTCTTTGTAGGAATCGTAGTATTTGCTTCAATTAACTTCGTCATTACATTACCCATCGTTTCGATACCTAACGAAAGTGGTGTAACATCTAATAATAATACGTCTTTAACATCTCCTGTTAAAACTCCTCCCTGAATAGCTGCTCCAATAGCTACAACCTCATCTGGATTTACTCCTTTACTTGGTGCCTTCCCGAAGAATTTCTCTACCGCTGCTTGTACTGCTGGAATACGTGTAGAACCTCCTACTAAGATAATCTCATCGATATCACTAGTAGATAAACCCGCATTTTTTAATGCTGTTTGACAAGGTTCGATAGTTCTTTTTACTAAATCGTCGATTAACTGATCGAACTTTGCACGAGTTAAAGAACGTACTAAATGCTTAGGACCCGAAGCTGTAGCTGTAACATACGGTAAATTAATTTCTGTAGAAGCTGATGAGGACAATTCGATTTTCGCTTTTTCTGCCGCTTCTTTAAGACGTTGTAAAGCCATTGGATCTTGTCTTAAATCCATGTTTTCCTCTGCCTTAAACTCTTCTGCCAACCAATCGATAATTTTTTGATCTACATCGTCACCACCTAAGTGCGTATCTCCATCGGTTGCTAATACTTCGAATACCCCATCTCCTAATTCTAGGATCGAAACATCATGTGTACCTCCACCGAAATCAAATACTACAATTTTTTGATCTGTATCTTTTTTATCTAAACCATATGCTAACGCTGCTGCCGTAGGTTCGTTAATAATACGCTCTACAGTTAAACCAGCGATTTCACCAGCTTCTTTAGTTGCCTGACGTTGTGCATCATTAAAGTAAGCCGGTACAGTAATTACAGCACGGGTTACCTCTTGATCTAAAAACTCTTCAGCAGTTTTCTTCATTTTTTGAAGTGTCATTGCAGAAAGCTCTTGTGGCGTATATAAACGACCATCGATATCTACACGTGGTGTATCGTTATCACCTTTTACTACTTTGTATGCAGCTCTACTTACTTCTTTTGTAGATTCCGAGAATTTATTTCCCATAAATCTTTTGATAGAAGCAATCGTCTTTGTTGGATTGGTTACCGCTTGACGCTTTGCCGGATCTCCTACTTTAATTTCTCCACCTTCGACAAATGCAATAACTGATGGAGTGGTTCTTTTTCCTTCTGAGTTAGTAATAACTACTGGGTCATTTCCTTCCATCACGGAAACACATGAATTTGTAGTTCCTAAATCAATTCCAATAATCTTAGACATAAATTATATATTAAATGTGATTTCTAATTTTACAATTTCAATTAGTCAATCTTTGTGCCATGCAATTTTAACTGACAGGATGTCATTTTATATATTCTCTTTACAACAGAAAAAAAGCTACCTTAAAAAAATTTAAGGTAGCTTTTTCAAAAAAAACAGAAAACATGTATTTCCCTTATAATTATTTAGGAATCCTAATTATTACGAGGCTCACCTATTTGAGTCCCTATAGCACTTGCATTTGGTTGTGCGATTACTGGACAGTTAATAATAGCTCCTGTTGCTGTTAACATACTAGATAATGAATTTTCTAAAGGAGAAGTATTCGCATTACCTCTAAAAGGAATTAAAGTACCATCTGTCAATAATTGATTTATTTGACCAAAACTTTTAAGAATAACACGCTCTGAAGCAGGTACTGTAAACTCTGTAATATGAGCATCCCACATTGGTGAATAATTAGAGTTACTAGGGTCGATTGGGAAAGTATTCGTAGGATCATTTACTTGTCTTGTACTTAATGAAGCAGTATTTAACCCTTGGAATCCATCAGCATCTCCTGCAGAAGGAAGTACTCCGTTTACCGTTGGACTAAAAGGTAACATTGATCCTCCTGGGAATAATCCAAATGTAGGTAATTTAGCTAACTTAGGGGCAAAAACTCCTAATTCGATCAGGGCAAACTCACACTTTAAGTTTTAAGACTTTTAGTAGATATTGTTGTTCATAAGCACATTTAAGTCTCTTGCCTTTAATGCCTTGCTTTTCTGTTTTTTCCTTTTTCAAAAGATTTAACGCAATTTTACTTAGTATG
>CALFUO010000056.1 GCA_937929895.1 uncultured Aquimarina sp. | reverse complement strand
GATGGTAATAAAAAATAGTTAAAATAACTCTCAGGAGACAGAAATATGTGAAATGAAAATTATTTTATTGTTCAAAAACACTTAACTATGAAACTTTATTGTTTATTATTCCTTTTTATTTGTTTGTTATCCTGTAGCAGTTCTGATGATACCTCCCCTACTAGAGATGATAAAAATACTTCTAGTGAAGCTGTCTTAGAAGTAGATGCTAATTCCGAAGCCAAAGATGATACTGAAATTACGGAAGATTCGGAGTTGGATACAGAAGATAGTGATAGAAATGTTAATACAGAAGTAGATTTTTCTCAAACAGAAAGACCAGGACTTACTAATACAGGGCCAAATAATGTAGCTGTACTAAAGCAGACGGAAAGTATTGTAGTAGATGCAAAATGGACCAAAGGATTAGGTACAGTAGAGAGTCCATTTATAGTAGAAAATGTAGATATCCAGGGGACCTTAAAAATTAAGGTAAGTAATGTACTAGTTCGAAACTTTAAAGTCACAGCAAATGCATTATACCCAGTACAAACTAATAATGCAGATAATGTTACAAACGTGACTCTAGAAGATGGGGAAGTAATTGGAGGAGATAAATCGAGTGCTACTATTTTAGCCAAAGACGGAGTAACTTTAAGAAGACTTAGATTACATGAGACAAAAGGAGATGGAGTAAAAATTCAGGGAAGTGATTTTACAATGGAAGGTTGTTGGATTTACAATCTAGGGACAGGAGAGAAAGCACATGCAGACGGAGTGCAAGGTACAGTTAGTGGGGTAGGAGAGCAGTGGAAGAACCATAAATATATTGGCAACTTCTTCGATATGTCCATTTCTAAACTTATGGGAATATATAGAGCTAATGCTACTATATTTCTTCACCTTAACAAAAAGCTAAATCAAGATTCGGGTTCCGGTATCGATGGTATTATCGTAAAAAATAATTGGTTAATAGGAGGGAATTTTAGTCTTCAAATTGCAGAAGGAATGAGTGATGTAACTGTAGAAAATAATAAATTTGGATATAAAGGAAAAGAAGTCCGTTTCGGAAACCTTCGAATAGATAGCCCAGCAACTGTTAGCGGAAGTGTATATTACGATACAGGGTTACCTATTATGGATTAATAAGAATGGCTGAGTTCTATTTACGACTGTTATAGACTATATTGATAGCTTGCTTAGGGTAGACTAGAACTAGCTCTTGATTAGTTTTCGTAATAACAAATACTTGATTAGAAAAGTAATACAAGAACATATTCAAATAGAACTCTGCCATAATAATTTCATATTACAACTGCTCTAACGTATATCCTAGTTTTTCTAAAGAAGTCACTAGTCCTTCTTCTGCATATAAGTGTGCAGCACCCGCTAAGACAAAAGTGGTTTCATCATTTTCGAAAAGAGTCGGTAATTGTTTCATCCATTTTAGGTTTCTTTTCTTAAGTAATATTTTATAGATTTCAGGGTAATCCTTTTTCCAAGTACCAAATAATTACTCGAAATGACAGCATTAAGCCGATTAGAAAAGAAAGTAGAAATCCCAGCTTGGGTAGAAACATGGTTTCAACAAAAAGAGTGGAAGGTATTTCCTTTTCAAAAACAAACTTGGTGCTATTTTTTAGAAGGAAAACATGGATTATTAAATGCGCCAACAGGTAGTGGCAAAACGTTAGCCTTATGGATTCCAACGGTAATGCAATACACATTACAACATAAAGATTATAAGGAAAGAAAGCATAAGGGACTTTTAGCCATTTGGATTACACCACTTCGTGCGCTTGCACAAGAAATTCAACAAGCAACAGAACGTTTTGTAATAGAAAACGAAATTCCTTTAACAGTTGGTATCCGAACAGGAGATACCTCTACAAAAGAACGTGCTGCTCAGAAACGAAACATGCCTAATTTGTTAATTACAACTCCCGAGAGTTTACAACTGTTATTGGCCTCGAAAGGGTATGCAAAGTCTTTCAAAGGCATGACTTCTATTATTATAGACGAATGGCACGAATTGTTAGGGACAAAGCGAGGGGTGCAAATGGAATTGGCACTTTCTCGACTGAAAACTGTTGCGCCTCAATTAAGAATCTGGGGGATTTCAGCAACGATAGGAAATTTAGATCAAGCAAGAGAGGTGTTATTAGGTACAGGTAGTCAGGCTCTAAATAATTCAGTTTTAATAAGGGCTAATATTAAAAAGAAACTCGAAGTCCATTCCGTAATTCCCGAGACTATGGAAACTTTTCCATGGCGAGGGCATTTGGGATTACATTTATTAGATCAGGTCATTCCTATTCTAAGAAAAAGTAAAACGACGTTACTATTTACAAATACACGTTCGCAATGTGAAATTTGGTTTCAAAAGATACTAGAAAAGTATCCAGAGTTTGCAGGAGAAATAGCCATGCATCATGGGAGTATTAATAAAGAAACGCGTCTTTGGGTAGAGCAGGCTATTCGAAATGAAAGTTTGAAGGCTGTGGTTTGTACGAGTAGTCTAGATCTAGGAGTTGATTTTGCTCCAGTAGAAATAATCATTCAGATCGGAAGTCCTAAAGGAGTAGCTCGATTTTTGCAACGAGCTGGTCGAAGTGGACATCAACCAGGAAAAGTAAGCCGAATTTACTTTTTACCAACGCATGCTTTAGAATTAGTAGAAGCTTCGGCCTTAAAAAAAGCAGTAGTTCAAAACGAAGTCGAAGACCGTATTCCGTATCTAAATAGTTTCGATACTTTGGTTCAGTATCTAACCACCTTGGCAGTTTCGGATGGTTTTTACCCAGAGGAAATTTATCCAGAAATCAAATCGACCTTTTGTTTTCAGACCATTACCGAAGCTCAATGGCAATGGATACTAGTCTTTATAGCCAGTGGAGGAAAAAGTTTGCAAACTTATGACGAATACAAAAAAGTAGAAATCACGGAAGATGGTTTGTATAAAGTAAACCATAGAGGAATTGCAATGCGCCACCGTATGCAAATAGGAACCATTGTAAGTGATGCCGTACTTACGGTAAAATTTGTAAAAGGAGGGTTTATTGGAAGTATAGAAGAGTGGTTTATATCCAAATTGAATCCTGGTGATGTGTTCACTTTTGCAGGGCGAAATCTGGAGTTTGTTCGGATTAAAGGAATGCAAGTCCAAGTACGAAAATCGAAACAAAAAACATCAAAAGTCCCCAGTTGGATGGGAGGACGTATCAGCCTTTCATCAGAAATGAGTGATTTGTTACGCGAAGAATTGTATTTGGCGAATACGGAAAATCAGAGCTCGGATTTGATAGCGTTATCTTCAATTTTTGATCGACAACGGTTAGAATCTATCGTACCAAGTTCAAACCAATTTTTAATTGAAACTTTTGAAACACGTGATGGTTTTCATACTATTTTCTATCCATTCGAGGGGCGTTTTGTACATGAGGCTTTAGGGAGTTTATTGGCTTATCGTATTAGTTTATTGCAGCCGATTACTTTTTCTATTGCCTTTAATGATTACGGATTCGAATTGTTATCGGATCAGTATTTCGACGTGCAAGCTATTTTAGATAATGATCTTTTTAGTTTACAATACGTAACCGACGATTTACAGAAAGGAATCAATGCTACGGAAATGGCAAAACGAAAGTTTAGAGATATAGCCGTAATTTCTGGATTAGTATTTATAGGATATCCAGACAAATTGTTGAAAAAAAAGCATTTACAATCGAGTTCTCAGCTGTTGTTTCAGGTGTTCAAAGACATGGAACCAGATAACTTATTATATCAACAGGCAATTACAGAAACCTTCGAACATCAATTACAAACAGGTAGATTAATTCAAGCTCTAGAAAGAATAGAACAGCAAGAAATTATTTGGAAGCAATGTAAAAAGCCTACTCCATTTTCTTTTCCGATAATTACCGATCGATTGCGTGAAAAGATGTCTTCAGAAAAGTTGTCAGATCGTATTCAACGAATGTTGAAGCAAATGAATAGGTAGAAACCGAAAAAAGATTTCGGTAACGAAATCTTTTGTTAGCAGAAGAGAAGGGATTCGAACCCTCGATACGTTTCCGTAAACACGCTTTCCAGGCGTGCGCCATAAACCACTCGGCCACTCTTCTATTAGGATGGCGAAAATAATAAAACTCTTAAGAAGTTATGTGGTTTTAATTTAGAAAATAATACCCTTTACACCTCCATACTGTAGAATTGAAAGAGTGAAATATTCTAATACCATTTTCTACATGAATTATATTAGTTGTTTACAATACGAAAATACTTCTTTAAACGATATTATGCATAGCATAGCGTTTAGGTGTTTTTAATACAAATGTTTCATTACTGTTTCTAGTTGATTAGAGTAATGAATTTAGAATCTTACAGAGTTTTCTGAGTTTTAC
This sequence comes from uncultured Aquimarina sp., assembly GCA_937929895.1. Classification (GTDB taxonomy): domain Bacteria; phylum Bacteroidota; class Bacteroidia; order Flavobacteriales; family Flavobacteriaceae; genus Aquimarina. The sequence continues at coordinate 6,021 of CALFUO010000056.1, read as the reverse complement.
TTAAAAAAAAAGGTTTTTTTAAGTAAAATATAAGCTTATGTATATGTAATCAGTTAAAAATTAATGTTTTTTAGATAAAAATTGTAAAATTAATGCAGTGATTTTAGGGTCATATTTGTTTTAATTGTATGTTTGAAAACGAACTAACTAAACTATTACCATATGAAAAAGGAGTTGCGTTTTTCGTTAATTCTAAGTCTTTTTTCGTTATTGCTTTTAGGGCAAACAAAAAATATTTCTGGTAGTGTTACAGACGAAAATGGTCTTGGTCTACCAGGTGTAAGTGTTATTATTCAAGGTACAGCAAATGGAACTGTAACAGATTTTGATGGTAATTATGTTATTAGTGCCTCTTTAAAAGATCGGCTTTCATTTTCTTATACGGGTTATCAAACCCAAAAAGTTTCTGTAGGGGGTAATATTCGTATTGATATTATTTTGAAACCTAATGATGAAATTCTTTCGGAAGTTGTGGTTACTGGGTTTGGTATTAAAAGGAATAAATCTTCTTTAGGGGCAGCGACACAGACTATTAGAAATGCCGAATTAACAAAAGGTACACAATCATCTATCGGTGCTGCGTTAAAAGGAAAAGTCCCCGGAGCTATCATTTCTACAGCTTCTACGGATCCAGGTGCTTCTACAGGAATTATACTAAGGGGCTATAATTCTATATTAGCAGGCTCTGATAGAAATCAACCCTTGATTATTTTAAATGGAGTTCCAATTAATAATGAATCAGCAGCTACGTCAGATATTAACGGAGCGATTGATTTTGGAAGAGGTATAGATGATCTTAACCCAGAAGACATAGAAAGCATAGATGTTATTAAAGGTACTTCTGCAAGTTCTATTTATGGGAGTAGAGCAGCAAATGGAGTAGTTGTAATCACTACAAAGAAAGGAAGTAAAGGGTTAAAGGTAGATATAGCTTCTAAATATACAATTACTGATATTCTAAGAACACCACGATATCAGTCTACTTTTGGGCAAGGTTTTGGCGGGTTAGAAAATTTAGGAGAAAATGTTTCTTATGGTCCACGCTTTAATGGTCAAGAACGTTTGTGGGGTAACGAAGTAAATAATTCGCAGTTGCTTAAACCTTTCTTACCGCAGCGAGATCAACTTAGAAACTTTTTTGACCATGGTCATGTATTTACTAATAATGTCGCTATTTCAGGAGGTATAAAGAATACAACAGGTCGTTTGAGTTTCGCTAGAAGAAAAATGGACGGTATTTATCCTGATGATGTAGATACAAATACACGAAATACGCTTGGATTAAACTTGTCTTCTGATTTTGATTGGTTTAAAATAGCTGTGAACGCAAATTATGTTGATACGGATGGAAAAGGAGTAGTTTCTGGTCAAGGAAAAACGGTATATAATAATTTATTGCAGATACCACGAGATCTCGATATTTCTGGGTTTCAAGATCTAAATAATCCTTTTAATACTAACGAAAATTACTTTACCAGATTCGCATTAAATCCTTATTGGGTCTTAAAAAATAGATCTGCAAGGTTAAGCGAACAACGTTTTTACGGAAGCATAGCAACTACTTTTACTTTATCGAAAGGCTTACATCTTACTTATCGAGGAGGTCTAGACAATACAGAGAAAGAAATTGTGACTTTTGCGGCAAGAGACAATGTAATAGGAAATAATGGTTTCTTCGCAGAGGCTGACATCGAGGATAAACAAATAAATCACAACTTAGTCTTAGAGTTCAAAGGCAAATTCAATAAAGACTGGTCAATCGATACGAATATTGGATTAGACTACAATCAGCAGGAAAACGAAACCCAAACAAGGTCAGTTGCAACTCAAGACGAAGAAGGGGTTTTTAGTTTAGATAACTCTACTGCAGGTATTATAAGTGGACCTAGATCTATATTAGGTGCTCAGTTTTCTGATTTTGGTAAGTCTGAAATTAAAAGAATAGGTATATTTAATACAGCAACATTTAATTACAAAGATCTTTTGTTTTTTACGGGTAATACAAGGGTAGATTGGTCTTCAACTATTCCTGTTAAAAATAGACCAGCATTGTACGGAGGGGTTAATGGAGCCTGGATTTTTACAAAACATTTTACAGATAAAAGCAGCCCTCTTAGTTTCGGGAAATTGAGAATTGGATACGGAGAAACAGGGGTCGATGCGCCAAAGTTTTCAGTATTTGGTAATAATGTACAAGCAAGTGCAGATCTTGGATTTAGTGAATTAATATTTCCGATTAATGGATTAAATGCGGTTAGTGTAGGTAATCGTCTGGCGAATCCTGATTTAAAATCGGAAAGAAAAAAAGAATTTGAAATTGGTACAGAACTATCATTTTTTAAAAATAGAGTTCGGTTAGATGCAACAATTTATAGAGCTAGAGTAGAAGGTCTGATTGCAAGTCTAAGTATAGCACCATCTTTAGGAGAATCTTTTCAAGTAGCGAATTTTGTCGATTTAAGAAACCAAGGAGTAGAAACACTTTTAAGTATTGATTTTATTAAAAATTATAAAGGTTTTTCTTGGAGTACAGCTTATAATTTTGCTGCGTTTGACAGTGAAGTAGAAGAAATAAATGCTTCGACAGATCGTTTGGTAATTAATGATATAGATGGGGGGACATCATTAGTGGCAAGAGAGGGAAGTCCTTTGTTATTAGAAGGGAATGCACCTTTAAGAAACGAAGCAGGCCAAATCGTAGTAGATCGAAGAGGAATTCCTATTAGAGCAAGAGATACAGAAATTTACGGGGATACCGAAGTTGATTATACAATAGGACTAACGAATACTTTTAAATATAAAGGATTGACATTCGAATTTTCTATTGATTCTAGGCAAGGAGGCCTTATGTATTCTAGAACAGCAGAAATTACAAGATTTAGTGGGAACTCTATAGCCAGTACTTTCAATGATAGAAAACCTTTTATTGTCCCTAATTCAGTTCAAAATATTGGTAACGAAGTGAGTCCTGTATATGTAGAAAATACCACAGCCATTTCAGGGGATAATCAATTTGAGTATAATAAAGCTACGGCTTTAGATAGTCAAAATGTAATCAGTAAATCTTTTGTAAAATTAAGAGAGGTGATTTTATCCTATGATTTTAATAAACAACTATTCCAAAAGTTACGTTTACCGATCGAAAAACTATCGCTTTCAGTTGTGGGTAGAGATTTATTATTATGGACTCCTAGTAGTAACCAATTTATAGATCCAGAAGTTTCAACTTTTGGGACTGGTGTTGGAGGTCAATTAGGAGAATTTTCGGCGAATCCGACTACAAGAAGTTTAAGTTTTCAATTAAAAGCACAGTTTTAAAAGTCAGTTTTATGCGAAAAAGTTTAAAAAATATAGGATTGATTATTATTGCAGGACTACTTAGTTTTTCTTGTGAAGAAGAGTTAGAGGTCAATAAGAACTTAAATGCCCCCACTAACGTTGATGCGGCTTTATTTTTAACTGCAGCAGAAGCGAGTCTAGTAAGTGTTATCGGAGGTGAACTTACCAATTATGGTGGTTTTATGGCACAATATCATACACAGGCACCAGGGGCTAGTCAGTACGATGATATAGATAATTATAATGTAGTTAGTAGTTACGCAGATCGTATTTGGCAAGAAGCGTATGCAGGCGGAATTAACGATTTAGATAAAGTAATCGAACTTTCTGAAGGGAATACGGGGAATTTGTTAATCGCAAGATTGTTAAGAGTTTACTATTTTCAGGTGTTAACAGACTTTTTTGGTGATATTCCATTTTCATTAGAAGCGCTACCAGGATTATCTAATTTAAATCTAGAAGTAGTAAGTCAACAAGAAATTTATTCGAATTTAATTTCCGAAGTAAGAAATGCGGTAAAAACATACGAAGAAAACCCTGTAGCCTCTAGTTTTGAAAACCAAGATGTACTATTAGGGGGAGATGCTGATAAATGGGTATTGTTTGCAAATACTTTGTTGTTAAAAATGAATCTAAGACTTTCAGAAACATCTGCTGTAAACCCACAGGCAATTATAGATTTATTAAACGAGAATAAATTTTTAGAAGAAAATGTGGCGTTTGATATCTTCACAGGAAAAGCAAATCGAAGTAATCCTTTTTATGAAGTGCAATTGAACGAATTAGGGGGCATAAATCATGTAGCCAGTAACTCTTTGTTTGAGTTTTTGTATCAGAACGACGATGTTAGAATCGATGCTATATACATCAATACTGGTGCGATTGGTTTAGAGCAAGGTGGTAAAGATACTAATACTGACTTAACAGCAGGAGATTTCGCTGTACCTAATATTGAGCCAAAGCGAGCAGTGTTTTTGTTTACAAAAGCAGAGGTTAATTTTCTTTTAGCCGAAGCTTTAGTTCGATATCAAGGAGGCGCTGGGGCACAAGAAAAATATGAAACAGGTATTTTAGAGTCTTTTTTATTGTTTAATTCATTCGGAGAATTAGAACCGGAGGAAAGAGAATTGTTAAAAATGCAGGCACAAGAAAACGCTCAAGCAGCTATCGAGGGTGTTTATGCCTTTAATCAAGCAAGCAGTAATCAAGAAAAAATAGAACAAATAATAGTGCAGAAATGGGTGGCTAATGCTTATGTAAATACAATTGAGTCTTATTTTGACCAGTTACGGACAGGTTATCCTCAACTGGTTTCTAGAGAAGAAATTCCGGAATATGCTTTAGGAAGATTAAGAGTTTCTCAATCTAGTGTTTTTATTTCGGATACGGCTGTGCCGTTAAGTATGTTTTATTCACAACAGGAGGTAAATACGAATAGAAATCTAGAGCAAAAGTCTTCTTTAGTAGAGCCTGTTTGGTGGGATCAAAATTAATTGTTGTAAGTAATTATCATGAAGAGTATAGGTAAATTTATTGTTTGGATCTTTTTAGCAATACTGTGTATTTCTTGCGACGAAAAAGACCCTATCGAGTCAAAGACGACTTTTTTTCCAGTTGTTAAGAATGTTCTCTTAGAAGTGGGAGATTCTTTCTCTTTTTCGGATGTCAAAATTTTAGAGAATGCAAAAGAAATAGAATTTGATGAGTTAGATACTACTGTTAATGTGGATACTTCTAAATCAGGTGCATATAGTATTGATTATAGTGCAACAAATGTCGATGGTTTTTCTAGAAGTGGGAGTGCTTTAGTTTCAGTAGTAGAAGATGTAAACCAGATAAAAGCAATAGATATTTCAGGAAATTATTTCGATGCATTTGCACCGGATGTAAATGTTGAAGTAACCAAAATACAAGATGGTTTTTTTGAGATATCTGATGTTTTCGTTCCAGAAGGTATTTCTGTTGTAGCAATGGTATTAAGCGATGGCGAAATTGCAATAGCAGAACAACAAAGTATATTCGGTTCAGTAGTGGCCAATACTACAGAAGATGCAGAAACCTACGGGTTTTATGATGATACAGTTATTGAGCTAGGGATAAAAATAGGAGGAGAGTTTTATGAAATATTCCTTGATAAAAAACCATAAGATGAACTTAAAAAAAATATTTTTGAAAACAAGAATTAGCTTTATTGCTTTTTTATCTCTTTTTGTAGGTTGTAATAGTGACGATCAGAACTTTAAAGATTTTGACGCAGGAGGTACAGCTACAGAAGTATTGGCTGGGGAATGGTTTGTGCGGGAGTATGACAACTCGAATTCTCCAATTTCTGAATATTACAAGATTTTAGTATCCAATACAGCGGCAAACACATCTAGTGAAATATTGTTAACTAGAGTCGATAAAGATGTAGATGGTAATGATGTGATAACAAAAAAAATTAAAGCCAATTCAGATATTTCAAATCTAACATTTCAAGCATCAGATGTAGAAAACCTTGAAGATGATAGTGAAACCATCAATATAAGCGAAGGTAGAATAATTAAAGAAGGAACTTTTGCGAGTAGTACAAGAACTGTTGTAGATAGTATTGCTTTTCAATTTTCTTCGAATACAATTGCAGCACCTATTTTAGTTGCAGGACATCGAAGAACAGGATTTAGAGAAGACGAGGTCGTAGAG
>CALFUO010000055.1 GCA_937929895.1 uncultured Aquimarina sp. | reverse complement strand
ACCCTCGCGTGGTTCGAAGCATTGGACGGAGGAGATCCGAAGAAAGAAGTCGACTTCCGTGATCGAGTGATGCAACAGAGTTTTCCATTTGAAGGTGAGCCTCAAGAGCTTGCCAAAGTTGAATGGAAATACATCACAGTTCCCACAATAACTCCAAGTCCTACCTGACCTACGACTTTGAATTTCCCCGCTAAACCAGCTTTATTTTTCTTCTTTACTTTCAGGTAATCGTCTGTAAAACCGATCAATCCCATCCAAACTGTCGTAATAATTAACAAAACGATATAGATATTCTCTAGTTTTGCAAACAACAAAACAGGTACTAGCGTAGCCAGAATTATAATAATTCCCCCCATAGTTGGAGTTCCTGCTTTTTCCATTTGCCCCGCTAACCCTAAGTCACGGATACTTTCTCCCATTTGATTCAATTGTAATCGCTTGATAATTGCTTTACCAAATACAATCGAAATCAACAGCGACACTAGGATTGCTAAGCCTGCACGAAATGACAAGAAACCAAAAGCACTTGCTCCTGGAAACTGATATTGTTTTTCTAAAAATTCGAATAAGTAATACAACATTAGCTTAGCTTTTTTAATAATTCTTGAACCACTTCCATATCGTTAAAAGGAAACTTTTCTCCTTTTATCTCCTGATAATCTTCATGACCTTTCCCTGCTACCAAAATAATATCATGAGGTTTTGCCATTGTTATAGCAGTCTTAATCGCTTGTTTGCGATCGGTAACCACCAACGTCTTTTTATAGTTTTCTGCACTTACGCCTGATTCCATTTCCTCTATAATTGCACTTGGTTCTTCGGATCTAGGATTATCATTTGTAAAAACTACTTGATCACTCAATTGAGAGACTATATTTCCCATTTTTGGACGTTTCTCGCGATCACGATCCCCTCCGCAACCCACAACGGTTAGTAGGGTCTCGTTGTGGGTCCGAATTCCATTAATTGTCTCCAGCACATTTTTAAGGGCATCAGGGGTATGAGCAAAATCTATGATTACATTTATATTACTATCTGAAACTAGATATTCGAATCTCCCATCTACACTTTCTAGCGTACTTATTAATCTTAATACTTCTTCTTCCTCTAATCCTAATTCAATCGCAACAGCATACACTGCTATTAAATTTGATGCATTGAACTGACCTAATAGTTTTGTCCAAACCTCTTGATCATTCAATCGTAACAACATTCCTTGAAAACTATTTTCTAGAATATTGGCACGGTAATCCGCAAATGACTTTACGCCATAGTTCCGTTTTTTAGCTCTTGAATTTTGAAGCATTATAGCCCCATTTTTATCATCGGCATTCGTTAATGCGAAAGCACTTCGAGAAAGACCATCGAAGAATGACTTCTTCACATCTCTATACTCTGCGAAAGTCTTATGATAATCTAAATGATCGTGCGTTAAATTGGTAAACACACCTCCTTCGAACTGTAATCCTTCTATTCGTTTTTGGTGAATTCCATGCGAACTCACTTCCATAAAACAATAATCTACCCCAGCATCGATCATCTTTGCTAAATGCTCTTGTAATGCTAATGGGTTTGGTGTAGTATGCGTAGCAGGAATTATTTCTTCGTCGATACATACTTTGACTGTAGAAATTAACCCTGTTTTATAGCCTGCACTTTTGAATAACTGATATAATAATGAAGTAACGGTTGTTTTACCATTCGTCCCAGTTACTCCAACTAGCTTTAATTTTCCCGAAGGATTATCGTAAAAGTTTGCAGCCATCGTTGCCAAGGCTTTTTGCGAATCTTTTACCAAAACATAAGTAACTCCGTTAATTGTATTTTCGGGTAAAGCTTCACAAACTATAGCAATAGCACCTTGATCTATCGCTTTCTTAATATAATTGTGACCATCCACTTGTACTCCTCGTATAGCCACAAAAACATCATTCAACGCCACTTTTCGTGAGTCGAAATGTAAATCGGTAATCGCCACAGCAGGACTACCCTTTACCACTTCGATATTTACCTTATATAATATGTCGTTTAATGCTATCAAGACAATTCTACTGTTACTTGTTTTCTTTTTCCTATTTTTTCACCTGGACTGATCGATTGATTTTTCACTCGACCACTTCCTGATACTTTTACTTTTAAACCTAAGTTTTCTAATAGTGGTAATACATCCATCAACTCCATGCCTTTTACATTCGGCATAATGGTTTTGTATTTATCACTTAATAGATCGTATTTTTCATAATTCGCTAATCCCGTATATTTCGAATTAGCCAATGAAATATTCTTAGCATCATGATTTGACACATGAATTTTAGAAGCTACATCTTTAAACACAGGAGCCGCAACAGTACTTCCGTAATATCCTTTTTTCTTATTCGGTTCGTGAATCACAACTACACAAGAATATTTTGGATTTTCTACAGGAAAAAAACCTGCGAAAGAAGCTATATATTCTAAAGCACGCCCCTTTACGTAATAGTACTTTTGACAAGTCCCAGTCTTACCTGCCATCGAAACTTGCTTGTTATAAATATTTTTAGCGGTTCCTCTCTCTACCGTTTTCTGCATCAACATTCTCATTTTGCTCGCGTTTTCTTCCGAACAAATGGTCGTGATGGTTTCTGTCTTTGCTTCTTCCTGTTCGACAGTGTTCCAATTCTGGAATTCTTTAATAAACCTAGGCTTTACTAACACACCTTTATTTGCCACAGCATTGTAATACGCTAAAGTCTGCAGTGGTGTCATCGAAACTCCATATCCAAAAGCCATCCATGGTAAGGTTGTACCATACCAACGTTTCTTATTATCAGGATCAGGTAGCAACGGAGCTTTCTCTCCTCTTATACTCACACCTAGCTTCTCATTCAACTTGATATCTTCGAAATACTCTAATAATTCTTTAGGGTCCTTTTTAAAAGCTTCGTTAATCAACTTTGCATATGCCGTATTAGAAGAAACCTCAAATGCTTTTGCTAACGAAATTTTACCATACCCTCCTCTATGTGAGTCTGGCACTACTCGATCGTAAAACTTTACGCGCCCTTTTTCGGTATCTACTACTTGCGTAGTGTCTACCTTATCTCTTTCTAAAAGCGCCAAGGTCGATAATAATTTAAAAGTCGAACCTGGTTCGTGAGATTCCCCAACAGCATAATTATAATCCTCTAAATACTTTCCGCTTTTTTGTTTGGTTAAGTTTGTGATTGCTTTTACCTCTCCTGTTTCAACCTCCATTAAAATCGCACAACCATGGTGTGCTTCGTATTTTTTCAATTGTTTCAATAAAGCATGATGCAAAATATCTTGCATATTGATATCAATAGTAGAAACTAGATCGTAACCATCTAACGGAGCTTCTTCTATATCACTTTTAATCGGCTTGTATTTCCCATTTCCTAAACGTTGTACTAAACGCTTCCCATCTGTCCCTCTTAGAAAAGAGCCATACGCACTTTCTAAACCGACTCCTTTATAATTTCCTTCTTCACCTTTACGTTCGTACCCCACGGTTCTTTTGGCAATTTGCCCCATCGGATACGCTCGAACTGTTTTTGATGACACAATAAGACCTCCTCGATATCCTTTTCTAAAAACTGGAAACTTCTTTATTTTCAAATACGTATTGTAATCCACATTACGAGCCAATACAATGTATTTGTCATTTTCTTTACGTGCTTTGGCAATCTTTCGGTAATAATAGCTTTCTGACTTACCGAAGGTTTTCGATAATTCCTTTGCTAAATCTTTCCCTTCTGCATCAAACAACTTTTTCCTTACAGCAACTGGATCCATACAGATATCATATCTAGGAACAGAAATAGCTAGTAAATTCTGATTGGCGTCGTACAAACTACCTCGACTTGCAGGAATCACTTGAGTTCTAAAAACATTCTCTTTCGCCTTGCTACGGTAATGTTTCCCTTGAAAGAATTGAATATCCACCACCTTGAATGCCACAAAACCAGAAAAGATCACCATAAAAATGATGACCAAGTACGATCTATAGGCGATATTTTTTAGTGACTTATCCAATTACTGTCTTACTATTAGTTTTACTGGTGGTTCGGCAGGTGGTTTTATTTCCATTTTTGTCACCTGATCCGTTACATACGATTCCATTTTTAATCTCATTAGCTGAGATCTTAATGATGCAAACTCAGCTCTATGCTTTTTTAATTCTTCTTTTTTATATGCTAATTGATATACCCGTCGCTCTGCTGTATGTGAAACCGAAATCATAACTAAGGCCAGAAACGAAAGAAAAACCAACATCCGCCAGTTTTTTTCGGCTCCTTCTTCTAGGAGTACTTTACCTTTTAATATGTCATAAATTCTTTGCTTCACTATCCTAGTCTTTGTGCAATGCGCAACTTGGCACTTCTAGCCCTACTATTTCTCTGTATTTCTTCTTGACCCGGCACAATCAATCCTCCTACCTTTTTATAAGGAACATCTACGTTACCGAACATATCTTTCTCTGGCTCTCCCTCGAACATTCCACTTCGAATGAATCGTTTCACCAAACGATCTTCTAGAGAATGATAGGATATCAAACTTAAACGCCCTCCTTCATCTAATACTTCTGTAGTCTGTTCTAAAAACTCCTTCAGTACTTGTATTTCCTGATTCACTTCTATACGAATTGCCTGATATACTTGAGCTAAAATTTTATTCTCCTTTCTTCTATCCAAACAAGGATCTATAACACTCTTTAACCTCTCTGTAGTATTAATAGGAGACTCTTGTCTCTTTTCAACTATTAATCTTGCCATTTTAGGCGCGCTTCTCAATTCTCCATAAATGGAAAACATTCGACGCAGCTCTATTTCCTCGTAAGTATTTACCACTTCTTTAGCCGACAAGACCGCTGATTGATCCATTCTCATATCTAAGTCCGCATCGAATCGAGTAGAAAAACCTCGTTCTGCAACATCGAACTGATGAGACGAAACACCAAAATCTCCTAAAACACCATCGACTTTTTTCACCCCATAAAAACGCAGATAACGTTTTAGGTAACGAAAATTATAAGGCACTAGTTGAAATCTAGGATCATCTATGGCATTTTCGTGAGCATCTTTATCCTGATCAAAAGCCAATAACTTTCCTTTTTCTCCTAGTCGAGAAAGGATCTCTCTAGAATGCCCACCTCCTCCAAAAGTCACATCTACATAAACTCCGTCTGGTTTAATCGCTAAACCATCAACAGTTTCTTTTAACAATACTGGAATATGATATACTTGCTCACTCATCCTCAAAATTCATTACTTCTTCAGCGAGGGTAGCGAAATCGTCAACCGATTCATCAACCACAGCTTCATATTTATTTTTGTCCCAGATTTCAAGAATATTGATCGCAGAAGACAACACTAATTCTTTCTCAATCCCAGCATAGGAGATTAAATCTTTTGCGATTAATAAACGCCCATTGGCATCTACTTCTACCATTTTCACCCCAGCTGTAAAACGACGGATAAAGTCATTATTCTTTTTACTGAAGCGATTTAGTTTATTCATCTTTTGCATAAGTTTGTTCCATTCTGCCATGGGGTACAACTCTAAACAAGGCTGAAAAACTGCTCTCTTCAACACAAAACCTTCATTCAACACCGAATCCAGCTGCTTTTTATATGCAGCTGGTAACGCCAAACGCCCTTTAGCATCGACTTTACACTCGTATGTCCCAATTAGGTTTACCACTTCAAATTTGAATTAATCAAAGATACTACATTTAAATCCACATTATTCCACTTTACTCCACTTTGTGAATAACTTCTTAAACCCTTAATTTTCCACTAGATTAGCGGGATTCAACATAAAATTTACAGTTAATTTCCCTCCCATTTCACCCTCAAATACACCAACAAAAGTCTAATAGCAGAAAAAAGTGGAAAGTCTGCTGATTAAAAAATTAGGATTACTGTTTCTTAAAATTTATATTTGCGGCTGTTACTGAAAAGTCTGAATGAGTAAAGAATTGACATCCGAAGGAAAGTTTAATTACATTAGTGCTGGAGAAGGAACTACGTTGGTGGTATTGCACGGATTAATGGGTGGACTAAGCAACTTTAAAGCTTTGTTCGACTACTTTCCAGTACATGGATACAAGGTAGTTATACCAGAATTACCCATTTACGAATTACCTTTAATCAAAACCAATGTTGGGAATTTAGCCAAGTTCCTAAAGGAATTTATTGACCATCTTGAAGAAGAAGAGGTGATTCTTGTAGGGAATTCTTTAGGAGGACACATAGGGCTTGTATTCACCAAAATGTACCCTGAACTAGTTACAGCATTAGTGCTTACGGGTAGTTCTGGTCTTTACGAGAGCGGGATGGGAGAAAGCTATCCAAAACGCGGAGACTACGAATACATTAAAAAGAAAGCGGAAGATGTTTTCTACGATCCAAAAACAGCAACCAAGGAAATGGTTGATGAAGTTTACGACACTGTAAATGACCGTAACAAATTGGTTCGTACGTTAGCTATTGCAAAAAGTGCTATCCGCCATAACATGGCAAAGGATCTAGAAAATCTAACATTACCTTCTTGTATCATTTGGGGAAGAAACGATATTGTAACCCCACCAGATGTAGCCGAAGATTTCCATAGATTGTTACCTAATTCTAGCCTTTATTGGATTGAAGAATGCGGTCATGCAGCTATGATGGAACACCCTGAAAAATTCAACGAATTACTTCACAACTGGTTAAAGCAAGAAGAACTTTAATATATTTATTATTGTCTACTGGTTATTTATTATTGAATTCATTCACTAACAAAGTTCAATAACAGTAACCCTAAATAATCCTTACAATGAAGATAAAGAGCGCTGATTTTGTAATGAGTAATAGCGATGTCGCTAAATGCCCTAAAAGCAAAATACCTGAGTACGCTTTTATCGGTCGATCGAATGTCGGAAAGTCATCTCTTATCAATGCATTAACCAATCGCAAAAGCCTTGCAAAAACTTCTGGAAAGCCAGGAAAAACACAACTAATCAACCACTTTATCATAAACAAAGAGTGGCATCTAGTTGACTTACCTGGTTACGGATACGCTAAAGTCTCTAAAACCGACAAAAAAACTTTTCAAAAGTTTATCACTGATTACTTTTCTAAAAGAGAACAACTGATTTGCGCTTTTGTTTTAGTCGATTGTAGACACGAACCACAAAAAGTCGACTTAGAGTTTACGGAATGGTTAGGAATGAATAACATTCCTTTCAATATCATCTTTACCAAAAGTGATAAACCCAACCAAACCACGCTTCCAAAAAACATTGAAGCCTACAAAAACAAAATGTTAGAATTCTGGGAAGAAATGCCTCCTTATTTTATTACTTCATCCGCAAACAAAAATGGATGCGACGAAGTTCTAGAAGAAATTGAGCGCATGAATAAACTTTACGGGAATTTCTCTTAAAAATCACTTAGACAAATAGCTCACCAAATAACCTAACAAAATCAAGAGCTAGCGCAACCGAGATCTTGATTTTGACCCCCCAATTTCAAGAGAAAAACCCTTTTAAGTTTTATTCTAAAATGTTTTCTGAAAAATTAACAGAAAAGTATTTGTGCAACACTAAAAAAATACGTTAATTTGCACCCCTGTTATAGAAATAAAACAAAAGAACCATGTCAAGAGTTTGTGAGTTAACTGGAAAAAAAGCGATGGTGGGAAATAATGTTTCTCACGCGATGAATAAGACTAAGCGTAAGTTTAATGCTAACTTGATCAAGAAACGCTTTTACATTCCTGAAGAAGATCAATGGATCACTTTAAAAATTTCTACTTCTGCATTAAAGACTATCAATAAAATTGGTATTTCTGCAGCATTAAAAGAAGCTAGAGAAAAAGGTATCTATAAAAAATAATTTCTGAATTAAGAAAATCGAGTCATCATGGCAAAGAAAGGAAATAGAATACAAGTAATTTTGGAATGCACTGAACACAAAGCTTCAGGACAGCCAGGAACATCTAGATATATAACTACTAAGAACAAGAAAAATACGCCTGATAGAATTGAAATTAAGAAATTCAACCCTATCTTAAAGCGCATGACTGTTCATAAAGAGATAAAATAATAAGACATGGCAAAGAAATCAGTAGCAACATTACAAACGGGTTCGAAGAGATTAACTAAAGCCATTAAAATGGTAAAATCTCCTAAATCAGGCTCTTACACATTTGTAGAGGCAATTATGGCTCCAGATGCAGTTAACGACTTCTTGAAAAAGAAATAATTCACAATATAATATCAAAAAGCCATTCTACTTTTAGTTGAATGGCTTTTTTTTATATTTTTAGTTTTCAACATAAAAATACTTCAATGAGCTTTTTCAAAAGAATATTTTCGTCCGAAAAAAAAGAAACACTAGACAAAGGATTAGAAAAATCTAAGAGTAGTTTCTTTTCTAAGTTAAGCAAAGCTGTCGCGGGGAAGTCTAAGGTGGATGCTGATATATTAGATGAACTTGAAGAAATTTTAGTTAGCAGTGATGTTGGAATAAAAACCACAATTAAAATAATAGATCGTATTGAAACTCGTGTTTCTAAAGACAAATACTTAGGAACTGAAGAGTTAAATACTATCTTAAAAGAAGAAATTGCAAGCTTACTTTCAGAATCAGATCATGGTATCGCCAAAGATTTTGAAATTCCCCAAAAAGACGTTCCTCACGTGATTATGGTAGTTGGAGTAAATGGTGCCGGAAAAACAACTACTATCGGAAAGCTAAGCCACCAATTAAAACAAAAAGGACTTAATGTAATTCTTGGTGCTGCCGATACTTTTAGAGCAGCAGCCATCGACCAGCTACAGGTTTGGGCCGATCGTGTGGACGTACCTATTGTAAAACAAGATATGGGTAGCGACCCTGCCTCTGTTGCATACGACTCACTTCAATCTGGAGTATCTAAAAATGCAGATGTTATTATTATTGACACCGCAGGACGTCTTCATAACAAGATCAACTTAATGAATGAATTAACGAAAGTTAAAAAGGTAATGCAAAAGGTGATCCCTGATGCCCCTCACGAAGTTTTATTAGTTCTAGATGGATCGACAGGTCAAAATGCTTTCGAACAGGCCAAACAATTTACTGCCGCTACAGATGTTACAGGATTAGCGATTACAAAGCTAGATGGTACCGCTAAAGGTGGTGTTGTTATTGGGATTAGTGATCAATTTAAAATCCCCGTAAAATATATTGGTGTCGGAGAAGGAATTGAAGACCTACAAGTCTTTAATAAGTTTGAATTTGTGGATTCGTTTTTTAAATAGTCCAAAAACAAGTTTCTACCATTTAACTAAACGGAAGATATTATTACTAAACAACAAGCATCTGAAACTTTAAAATATAGACGGTTTCACTGAAAGAGAAGAGAAAACAAACTTTATAAATCAAGTTGTTACAAGTTTTGAACTTAGATATTTTTGATTCGTTTTAGAAAACATTTTCTCAGCATTTGACACTCAAGCTTTTTAAATCCTACATTAAAAACAAAAGATTTAAAATTTTTGATTTTCTAAAATCCGAAACTTTCGGATACTAGTGATACTAAACATAATATCCTTTTAATGCTTTCTCTAGCTTTAAAAAGAATTCTTCTGTCTTATAAGGCTTAGGAATCACATCTGTCATACCAACAGCATAAAACTCCTTTAAATTATCTTTTAAGGTAACCGCCGTTAATGCCATAATAGGAGTTCGCATATCGAACTTTCGAATTTCCTTAGTAGCCTCTAATCCGGTAATACCTGGCATATGGATATCCATAAGAATTAAGTCAAATTCAAAGTTCTTAGCCTTCACTATAGCCAACTCTCCATTATCGGCAACACTACATTCAACTCCTTGTTTTTGTAAAATCTTTTTCGTGATTAATTGGTTGATCTTATTATCCTCGACAATTAACACTTTTGCCCCCTTCATGATATCGAAATCTATCAGAGCCATTCGATCGACAACATCCCCTTCTAAGCTTTCGCTATGAATACCAAAAGGCAATTCAAAATAGAATTTAGAACCTACCCCCAATTCACTTTTTACCGAAATCTCAGCATTCATCGAATGTAATAAACGCTTCACAATCGAAAGCCCCAAACCACTACCTCCGTATTTAGTATTGATTTGTAAACTATCGTTATTAAAACCTTTAAAAAGATTTTCTTGTTTTGATCTAGAAATTCCCTTACCAGAATCTGCCACTTCAAAATAAAGCAACACTTTATTCTCTTCTAAATCCTTTACTTTATTGATATAAACATCAACACTACCATTCTCTGTAAACTTTATCGCATTACCCACTAAATTTATAATGATCTGAGAAATTTTTAAGGCATCACCTTTTACCTTATTCGGAATTTTAGCATCAAAATGAAGATTCAATTCATTACCTCTTTCTTTAGCCCTAGATCGCAACGCATCAATTACATCGGTAACGCGTTTAACAGGACTAAAAACGATACTATCTACCTTTATATTACCTTTTTCTAGTTTATTGAAATCTAAAATATTATTCACCAGAGATAACAAGTATTCTCCTGAAAATTTTAAGGAATCTAAATGTTCTAATTGAGCTTCTGAAGGCTGCTCGTCAATTAATAACTGTGTTAAACCTGTAACAGCATATAAAGGTGTTCTTAATTCGTGGGTAATGGTTGAAAGAAATTCAGCTTTTGCTCTATTAGCCTTTTCCGCGTTTTCTTTTTCGGAAATTAACTCGACATTTTTTTCCTGAAGTAAATCGTTTGCTTTTCGTCTTAATCTATTATTGGCATACAATACTGAACACAACAAACACAATACAATAATCATTGCAACTGTAAGCACAGTCGTAATTTTATTCAATTTAAAATACCTGTCCTGTTGATCTTGACTTTCCTCGACACCCTGCATCGCTAGAGTCTCTGTTAATTCATAAGTCTTCACCTCTGCAGAACTGATTTGATAATTAAATACACCTACAATAAGAAACAACAATAGCTTTAAAAACTTTTTTACCCCCATCCATAACAAGTTATTGCTTAAATATAGTGAATATATAGAATATTTCACCGTACAATAATTGCTATCAACAATTTATAAAAAAATAAGCTTTCATAAACAAAAGCTAACTAAACAACTATGAAACAATTATGTGAGGTGTTTTTGTGCTTTATACGAAGACCTAACTAAAGCGCTACTCTCTACATGACGAAACCCCATTTCGTAACCAATCTTCTCAAATTTTTGAAATTGATCTGGAGTAATAAATTGTTTTACGGGTAAATGTTTCTTGGTTGGAGCTAAATATTGACCTATTGTCAATACATCTAAACTAACTCCTCGTAAATCTTCCATAGTTTGTAAAACTTCTTCTTCTGTCTCTCCCAAACCTAACATAATACCACTTTTGGTTCTATGTATCCCCGAAGCTTTTAAATAACGTAAAACCTCTAAACTTTGATCATATTTAGCTTGAATACGTACCTCTCTTGTCAATCGACGTACGGTTTCCATATTATGAGAAACTACCTCTGGAGCAATCTCTATAATACGATCTATATTTTTCTTTTTCCCCATGAAGTCTGGGATCAAAGTTTCCAAAGTAGTTTCAGGATTCATTCGACGAATTGCCTTAATGGTTTCTGCCCAAATAATAGAACCTCCATCAGCCAAATCATCGCGATCTACAGAAGTAATCACCGCATGTTTAATCTTCATTAACTTAATAGAACGAGCTACTTTTTCTGGCTCTGCCCAATCTACTGTATCTGGACGACCTGTTTTTACCCCACAAAACCCACAAGATCTCGTACAAACATTTCCTAAAATCATAAAGGTTGCTGTACCTTCACTCCAACACTCTCCCATATTAGGACAACTACCCGAAGTACAAATGGTATGCAAATCGTATTTATCTACTAAACCTCTTAGTTCTGTGTATTTTTTACCTGTTGGTAGCTTTACACGTAACCATTTAGGTTTTTTCACTCTATCATTTTTCGTCTCTACTGCTACTGCGTCCATTTTTAAATTCAAAGTTTAAGGTTTATTAAAGTTCTTTATAAAGAAGACCTCTATATTCCTTTAGTAACTACAAAATTACACTACTCTATTGATATCCCAAGATTCTAACAACTCCTTAACACGTTGTACAAACATACCACCTAAAGCACCATTTACCACTCTATGATCGTACGAATGTGATAAGAACATACGCTTACGAATTCCTATAAAATCTCCATCCGAAGTTTCGATAACTGCAGGTACTTTTCGAATCGCACCTAAAGCTAAAATCCCAACCTGAGGTTGATTGATAATCGGTGTCCCCATTATCGTTCCGAAGCTTCCTATATTGGTAACTGTATATGTCCCCCCTTGAATATCATCAGGGCTTAAATTATTATTTCTAGCTCTATTTGCTAAGTCATTGACTTTTTTAGCTAACCCAACTAAGCTGCGCTCATCAGCTTCTTTAATTACAGGAACAATAAGATTTCCGTCCGGTAGTGCTGTTGCCATACCTAAATTGATACTTTTCTTTTTTACGATCTTATCTCCTTCTACAGAAATATTCATTAACGGATATTCTCGAAGAGCTTGGGCAATTACCTCCATAAAAATCGGAGTAAACGTTAATTTCTCTCCTTGACGTTTCTGAAAATCATTCTTCACCTTCTCTCTCCAATTCCATATATTGGTAACATCTGCTTCTACAAAAGACTGAACATGCGCGGAAGTCGCTAGAGAATCTGTCATATGCTTGGAAATTAATTTTCCCATACGCGACATTTCGATTACCTCATCTTCTCCTGAGACAATATTCACTGGTTCTGGTTTCGATTTCGGAATCGCTATATTATCTTCTGCTATCTTAATTTTTGAAACCGTCTCTGCAATTTTCGATCCTTGTAAAGACGAAGCAATAGGAGTAGCAGCCGGTTTCCTTTGTGCTATAAATTCTAATACATCATTTTTAGTAACACGCTCTCCTGCTCCCGTACCTATTATGGCATCCAATTCTGATTTGGTAATTCCTTCTGCTTGGGCTATGTTTCTTACTAAAGGTGAATAAAACCTTCCGGCAGTATTTACAGCTGGAGTCATTATTTGGTTTTGTGCAGCGACACGTTCTATTTCTTCCTCAATAGCTTGCGCTTCCTCTTCTGCCTCTAATGGAACTTCGGTGATATCTTCACTAGCACCTCCATCTATATCAATTATCGCGACTACTTCACCTACTTTTACAACCTCACCTTCTTCAAAACAACGTTCTCTTAAAACCCCCGTAACTTCACTCGGCACATCTGAATCTACTTTATCGGTAGCAATTTCTAACAAAACATCATCTGCTTCGATTACATCGCCAATATTTTTTAACCAAGTAGTTACTGTAGCTTCTGCTACGCTTTCCCCCATTTTAGGAAGCTTAAGTTCGTATTTTGACATATATTAACCCACATAGTGGGTGGAATTACCCGAAGTTCAATTCGGCGTTTAACATCAGTAGTTTTTAACCGCTACAATGACTCTTTACTCAATGCATTGGTTGCACAAATTTACTAAAAAGATACCACCTCTCCTCTTCCTGAACTAGTATCACTACCAACACATTTATCTGTATATGGTAGTACAAAACGATAATAACTTTTTAAATCATCTAACAAGTAAGAAAACAACGTATCATAAGTCTTTGTTCTGGTATCCAACAAAATAAGTTTAGTTGTACTTTCAATATTTATTTCTCCCTCTATCTTGACTCTTTTCAATACAGTGTTTTTTATCGAATCTGTACCAATACACTCTATTTGTTTAAAGTTTGGTTGCACTTCCTCTTTTTTAATTGAATGTAAATAGGCTGATAATTTGATCCCTCTAGAAATCACTATATCCGTAAGCCAAGTATATTTGAAGTACTTTTTATAAAACAGCTTCATTGCTCCGAAAAAGCGTTCTCGGTACACTTTATCTTTTATCGTGCTTTCTCCCTTAAAGTGTACTACCCTTTCTGTTCCTAAATAATGATTTTGGTATCCTAATTGTTGAACTGAATATGAAAAATCGATATCCTCTCCGTACATAAAATAACGTTCATCGAAACCTTTAGCTTCTTGATAAATTGCTTTTTTAAGCAACATAAAAGCACCTACCAAAATCTCTACCATACCCTCATCATCTTTCTCTATATGATCTGCATAATAAGGAGCTATCCTAGAAAAATATCCTCCAAAGACTTTAAAGAAAGATACTTTTGCTGTTGGTAAATTCCGTTTACTTTCCGGCAAAAATCTTCCTCGCCCGTCAATTAACTGAACCCCCAATATGCCTAGATTAGGTAATTCTTCTGCCTTTTTTAAACAATTTAGAAAAGTATATTCGCAAACTACAGTATCAGGGTTCAACACACATATATATTCACCTTTCGCCTCTTCTACTGCCTGGTTATATGCTTTCGAGAAGCCTAAATTCTCTTTATTCGCTATAAGTCGCATTTCCGGAAAATATTCAGCAACCATAGCAACACTCTTATCAGAAGAGTTATTATCTACTACTATTACTTCTGCATCTATATGTGCTATTGATTTCCGTACACTATGCAAACATAATTCTAAAAAATGCTTTACATTATAGTTGAGGACTATGACACTTAACTTCATTTCGTTTCTATAATTTTAAAGCCTTTTCAAAAGGAATACGATTCATAATACTTCTTCCTAAAGTGATTTCGTCTGCAAACTCAATTTCATCATTTACACCAATACCCCTAGCGATAGCCGAAGTAGTAACTTCTAAATCTTTTATTTGCTTGTATATATAAAAGTTCGTGGTATCCCCCTCCATAGTAGCACTTAAAGCAAAAATCAACTCTTTAATCTCTCCTTTTTTAACGCGTTCTACTAATTCTTGAATTGTTAAATCGTGAGGACCAATACCTTCCATGGGACTAATTTTCCCTCCTAATACATGATATAATCCTCGAAATTGACTTGTATTTTCAATAGCCATTACATCTCGAATATCCTCTACAACACAAATAACAGATCGATCTCGGTTGTGATTGGCACAAATTTCACAAGTATCATAATCACTAATATTATAACACTCTTTACATTTTTTTATTTCTAAGCGACAATCTTTTAAAGCTTCTGCTAGATATTGTGTTTGCTCCTTAGGTTGACGCAATAAATGCAGCACCAATCTTAGAGCAGTTCGCTTTCCGATACCTGGTAATTGCGAAACTTCTGCTACTGCTCGCTCTAATAATTTCGAAGAAAATTCCATAACTCAAATATATAAATAAGCCTGCTTTGCTTACTACAAAGAGAATACAGAAAACCATTTATTATACAATATTCATTGGTATCCGATTACAGTTTTTCGATAATCTAAAAAGGCTTGTAAATATTGCTTTTAAAGTATTTTCTAAAACCGTAAGCATGCTTTACCTTTATTTTTGAAATCAGGTGTTTTATCATTTAAAAAACAGAATATCTTTTGTTTACAATGCACCATAAATTCAATCTTGATTCTTGTTTCTTGAAGTAAAGCGATCTTGAATCTTTATTGGACATTAATGTAAAATATTCTAAAAACTTAAATCCAACTTCTCTCTGTTTAATCTCTTATTCTTTAAAAAGAAATGTTAAAATTGATACAAAGATGTAACCATATGGCTTTATTCACGTCTATATAGGTGTAATAATAGTTTAGTTAGTTGGTTAGTGTTGTTGATTTTACGAAAATAGTTTTTTGTGATTGATGTTTATGTTTCCTTTGTAAAATCAACGGAAAACCGCGGAGTTTAAAAGTTCCGCGGTTTATTTTTTATCTACCTCTTCTTTACATACGTTCTGGAACATTCACTCCCAATAAGCTAAATGCAGATTTTATAATATTCCCTACAAAGTTTGATAACTGTACGCGGAATAAAATTAACTCTTTTGAATCTGCACCGAAAATTGGCACATTCTGAAAGAACGAATTGTATGCTTTTACTAAGTCGTAAGTATAATTTGCAACCACTGCAGGACTGTATTGTTTAGCAGCTTGCTGAATTACTTCTGGATACATCTCTACTATCTTCAACAACTCTTTTTCTTTGTCTTCTAAAGTAATCGCCCCAATCTCTACTGATTGTTCGTGAGCAGCTTTTCTTAAAATTGCCTGAATTCTAGCATAGGTATACTGAATGAATGGCCCTGTATTTCCTTGAAAATCTACAGAAGCTTTAGGATCAAAAAGAATTCGTTTTTTAGGATCTACTTTTAATATAAAATATTTCAATGCTCCTAACCCAACAGTATTGTATACTTCTTGTTTTTGGTCTTCGCTGTAACCTTCTAATTTTCCTAATTCTTGAGAAATGGTTTCTGCCGTAGATTTCATTTCGTCGATCAAATCATCGGCATCTACCACAGTACCTTCACGGCTTTTCATTTTTCCACTTGGTAAGTCTACCATTCCATAACTTAAGTGGAATAAATCTTCAGCCCAAGTATAGCCTAATTTCTTTAGAATTAAGAATAATACTTTAAAGTGATAATCTTGCTCGTTTCCTACGGTATACACCATTCCGTTTACCGTAAAATCTTTGGCTCTTTGAATCGCTGTACCGATATCTTGAGTAATATATACAGAAGTTCCGTTACTACGTAATACCAATTTCTCATCTAGACCTTCGTCTGTTAAATCAATCCAAACCGAACCATCTTCACGCTTGTAGAACACTCCTTTTTCTAAACCTTCTTCTACAATGTCTTTCCCTAATGTATAGGTATCGCTTTCGTAGTAGTTTTTATCGAAGTCTACCCCTAACTTTTTGTAAGTTTCACCAAAACCATCGTACACCCATTGGTTCATTTTCTCCCAAAGTGCTACTACCTCTGTTTTTCCGGCTTCCCAGTCTAACAACATTTGTTGTGCCCCTAGTAATAACGGAGCTTCCTTCTTTGCTTCTTCTTCTGTTTTACCAGCTGCTACCAAA
Source organism: uncultured Aquimarina sp. (assembly GCA_937929895.1). Classification (GTDB taxonomy): domain Bacteria; phylum Bacteroidota; class Bacteroidia; order Flavobacteriales; family Flavobacteriaceae; genus Aquimarina. The sequence continues at coordinate 3,340 of CALFUO010000055.1, read as the reverse complement.
GTTTCGATCTCTTTTTTATATTCTTGATCGAACTTCACGTAGTAATTACCAACTAACTTATCTCCTTTTAATTCTGTTGATTCTGGTGTTTCTCCGTTTCCAAATTTATCCCACGCTAACATCGATTTACAGATATGGATTCCTCTATCGTTGATGATCTGGGTTTTGTATACTTTCTTTCCACTCGCCGCTAAAATTTCTGCCACTGCATACCCTAATAGGTTATTACGAACATGGCCCAAGTGTAAAGGTTTATTGGTATTTGGTGAAGAGTATTCTACCATTACCCCTTCTCCATTTTCATTATCTACAAAACCAAAAGTAGCATTCGCTTTGTTGGTATTAAAGAAATTTAAATAGTAGGCATCCCCTACCACTAAATTCAAAAACCCTTTTACCACATTAAAGGCAGTAATTTCTTCTATATTTTCTACTAAATACTCCCCTATTTTCTCTCCGATATGCACAGGGTTTCCTTTAATCATTCTTAACATAGAAAACACCACTACTGTAATATCCCCTTCAAACTCTTTTCGAGTAGCTTGAAATTCAACTGAAGGTAATTCTGCTTGAAATAATGCTTGCGCAGCCTCTTTAACTTTAGTAGTCAATAATAATTGAAGACTCATGGTAATAAATTTTGAGGCACAAAGATAGCTTTCTGATTTAAGAAAAAAGAGAATAGATAAGAGAAAAGAGATCTCAACATATATGCTTATAGAAGTCTATTCTCTCTACTCTCTTTTCTATATTCTCTAAAAAAATCACACTTTAATATTCCGAATCATCCCATTAAAAATAAAATGATGAAACGGAACTAGACTAAACCAATATAATCTTCCTAGTAATCCCTTTGGGCGAAATGTAGCCGTTTGAACAAGGACATTATTTTTTATTTGAAACTCTAACCAAGCCTCCCCTGGTAATCTCATTTCTGCAAAAAGTAATAATCTTTTGTGCTCTTTATCGGCTAATAATACTCTCCAGAAATCAATTACATCTCCATTATCAATATGATCTTCGTGAGTACGGCCTCTTCGTAACCCTACACCACCTAACAATTTATCTAGAAAACCTCTAATTTGCCACATCCAGTCCCCATAATACCAGCCTGTTTCTCCACCAATAGCCCAGATATTTTCTAGCGTAGCTTCTTCATTAGAAATTCTAATTGACTTTTGGTCTCGCAAACAACCTCGAATAGGTACTCGAATATATTCCGATAAACTCTTTTTAAAACGACCACTTACTTTAGAATCTTTCCAACTAGAAACTACTTGATTTTGTTGAATCTTCTGGAAAGCTAGATCTAATGCTTTTTGATACGTTATAGATTCTATATTTAAAAGCTCTGCCAATTTTTTATCCCTTGCGACCACAGGTACTTTCATACTATCTACCAAGTTAATTGCTAATTTATAAGAAGTAGAAGTCACAAAATATAACCAATAAGATGATAATTTTGGAGTCATAATCGGTAGCGTAAGAATTTTTAAAGGAATTTTTCGATGCTTTGCATAGCCCTCTAACATTTCTTTGTAAGTCATAACCTCTGGACCAGCGATATCAAAACTTTGATCGTAGCAAGCTGTATTCAATGGCACTTTAATTAAAAACTGAAGTACATCGCGTACCGCAATAGGCTGAGTGGGCGTATTTACCCATTTAGGGGTTATCATTAAAGGTAATTTCTCACAGAGATCTCTTATAATTTCGAAAGAAGCACTACCGGACCCAACAATAATCCCTGCTCGCAATACCGTAAGATTTGGAGTTCCTTGATATAGTAATTGCTCTACATTTTTTCGAGAAGCCAAATGTTTAGAAAGATGTTCATCATTCACAATCCCACTTAAATACACTACGTGTTTTGTATTCGCATACGTCATATAGGTATTAAAGTTTTCTGCAGAAAGCGCCTCGCGATGATCGAAATCTTCTATTGAAGAGGACATGGAATGTATTAAATAATAAGCCACATCTATATCCTTAGGTAATATCTTAGGATTTACTTCTTTCAGAAAATCGATTTGAACGATTTGTATTTTAGATCTTATTTCAGAAGAAACATTTAATCTTTTTGGATTTCTAACAGAACAAATCACTTCGTGCCCTTTATCTACCAATAACGGTAGTAGGCGCATACCTATATATCCATTCGCTCCTGTTAGTAATACTTTCATTCTTATCCCAACATTAAGTCTTCTGCCTCATATTTCACAAAGCCATTGACTACCGGCAACCTCTTCTTTAAAACCCAATATTTTTTTGCTTCTCGAAAACCTAATTCAACATTATCATCTAGAAAATCTCTCATATACTGATTATACATATTGTGATCAGCAATGCTCCTTCGAAAGGAAGGGTCTCTTTTTCGTTCCTCTAAAACTTCCCATTGGATTATCGCATCTTTTAATGTTTTTCCAACATTACTTTTTACCCAATCCATAAAATCACTATGACAAGAAAAGTGATTCCCTATATATGATTTCATAAATCTTCTAAAATTTGGACCAAATGAAACATTATCAGTTATTTGAGTTTCTAAAGTCAAAGCTGTTTTACTCCAATTAAATTTGGAGATTGATTTATTGCCTTTTTCCTGAGGAAATAACTTCCCTTCATTTTCCAATGCATAAATAATTCGGTCTCTTAAATCAAATTTCTTTCCCGTATACGGCAGCTGCATTAGTTTGCAAATAGTAATCATTTCATCTTTCAACCAATACCAATTTTTAAAATCCTCAACAATTACTATTTCTTCTATTTTAGGCCTTTCCATCTAATAAGGATTATTATCAAACATTTCTCCATAAGTCTGACGATTTGCTATAACTTCATCAATAAATTGAAGCGCCGTTGTGTTAGAACTTTTCACCAATACACGAATAAAGTGTTGATCTTTATAAAAAGTATATTCATCACTCGATCCCTTATAAATCGTTAATTTATAATAAGGAATCACCAAATTATACGTCTCTAATCTCTTTTGAAACCCAATAATAATTCCCTGAGGGCGTAATTCTATATTACAGGTATCTGTACTTTGATCTAAGCTTAAAATTTTAAAAATCTCTAAGCTTGATTTGGTAATCAATAATTTCGAAGACCCCACTCTCCTCATTTTCAATCGCATAAAAAAAGGAAATGGATCGCCTACTAATTGCTTAATCTTGAATTTAATCTCTGGGTCGTTATGAGAAACATTTAACAGCATATTTCAATTTACGAGCTTTTGAGCCAAAACTGTAATCTATTAACAAAAGACTAACGGAAGTTAGAGAAGTTAAGTCTACTCAAGTATCATTACATAAAGACAGAACATTAATTATACTTATTA
>CALFUO010000054.1 GCA_937929895.1 uncultured Aquimarina sp. | reverse complement strand
TGGAAGCTATTTGCTACAATCTATACCGAAGCCCAGGGATAATTGCGTCCAATTGCCAATAACAGAAGGAAAATAGGGTGAAAAACACTAGTTTATTATCTTAAAAATAAGATTTAAATCTCAAAAATTCAGACCAAAAATAAAATTATAGGGTAGCCATGAAACCTTTTGCAACGGTCTTATTTCATAAAAATAACACAGCAAGACGACCAAATAAAAGTTAAATAAAATTGCTTAGGATGTGGGTGTTAAAAGTTGTAAGTTTTGTGTTAATAATTTTACTTAACTCACAACTCACAACTCACAACTCACAACCCACAACCCACAACGTACAACTAAAAAAAAGTACTATATTTGCCCTCACGTTTATTTAACATACTGTTTGTTATCAAGAAAGGTTTAGGGATTAGACCCATCGAGACCTTAGCAACCCTTTAGTTTTATGCTAAAACATAGAGAAGGTGCTACATTCTACCACAATTGTGGATAGATAACGAGAGATTTTCTTTATAGAAAATACCGCACCATCGTTGCTAATCTTGATACATCTAGTACTAACGTAGCAAGAATAGTGAATCAACATCTTTCTTACATATCGATAGAAAATTACACCACATATGCTGGTGAGACGACGAATGTATCTTTGTCGTATCAAGTTTTTGGTCCTGCACTAGGAAAAGCCCCTATAGTGTTAATTACGCATGCCTTAACAGGGAATTCGCAAGTGAGTGGTCCTAATGGATGGTGGAATATCCTTGTAGACCAAGGCAAAGTAATCGATACGGATCGTTATACAGTGGTCGCTTTCGATATTCCGGGGAATGGTTTCGATGGCAATCCAGATCATTTATTCTCTAATTATCGAATTTTTACAGCAAAAGATATTGCTAGACTAATCGCAAAAGGCTTAGACGAACTAAAAATAGACAAGCTTTTTGCCAATGTTGGAGGTTCGTTAGGAGGAGGAATCGCGTGGGAATTATCTATTCTGCGACCTACTTTAGCTAAGAATTTAGTTGTTGTAGCTACCGATTGGAAAGCAACGGATTGGGTTATAGCAAATACGCTGATTCAAGAAAATATTTTATTGAATTCGAGTAATGCCTTACATGATGCGCGAATGCATGCTATGCTGATGTATCGTACGCCAGAGTCATTTACAATGAAATTTAATCGTACCGTAAACGAAAGTTTAGGGATGTTCAATATCGTAAGTTGGTTGAACTATCATGGTAAGAAATTAGGGGAACGTTTTACCCTAAGTTCATATAAACAACTGAACTATATTTTAAGTACAATTGATATTTCGAAAGGATTCAATAATTTTAAAGAAGCAATTTATCCTGTTTCTGCAGACATACATATTGTATCTGTAGATTCGGATGCTTTATTTACGTTAAAAGAAGATAAAGAAACCGTACGTCAGCTACGAGAAATAAGACAACGAACGGGGCAAAAAGTAACGCATCAGGTGATCCGATCGATTCATGGACACGATGCATTTTTAATAGAATACGATCAATTGGATAATTTTCTATATCCGATTTTCGAGTAACGAGATTCGCTCGTTGGCTGTCAGCTTTGGGTAATGGGCTGTCAGCAATTTACTAACTGAGTTTTAAAAAAGCTGATAGCTCATAGCTCGCAGCTCAAAGCCATTAAAAAATGAAAGTAACATTAAACCGCGTAAACGAGAAATTCCACTTTCAGGTAAAAAATGAACGTGGGTATGTAGTAGACTTAGATAAAAGAGCTTCACAAGGAGGAGACGATGCTGGTGCTAGCCCAATGGAATTATTGTTAATGGGTGTAGCAGGCTGTAGTGGAATCGATTTAATAGGGATTTTACAAAAGCAACGTCAAGAAATAGAGAGCTACGAGATGGAAGTAACAGGAGAACGTACTTCAGTGGGAGAAGCAAAACCTTTTACAGGAATCCATGCTACGATTTTCATAACAGGAAAAGTAGCACCAAAAAAAGCATTGAAAGCTGCGGCCTTGTCTTTCGAAAAATATTGTTCGGTATCTAAAACTTTAGAGCCAACTGCAACAGTTACGTATAGCGTTGTGGTAAACGGAGAAAAAGTAGAAAATGAATAAGCACTTTGAAACAATTGCCGTTCGAGATCAAATCGAGCGTACAGAAAATAAAGAGCACTCGGTACCTTTGTACCTAACTTCTGGATTTGTCTTTGACGACGCCGAAGAAATGAGGGCTTCGTTTGCAGAAGAGAAACAACGCGATCTTTATAGTCGTTATAGCAATCCGAATACAAACGAGTTTATTAGCAAAATATGTAAGCTAGAAGGAGCAGAGGCAGGTTTTGCTTTTGCAACGGGTATGGCGGCAGTATATTCAACATTCGCAGCTTTATTGAGTTCTGGTGATCATATAGTTTCTGCACGTTCTGTTTTCGGAGCGACACATGGTTTATTTACTAAGTATTTCCCGAAGTGGGATATCGAAACGAGTTACTTTGGTGTAAATGAAGTAGAAAATGTAGAAAGTTTAATTCAACCGAATACCAAGTTTATCTACTGCGAAACGCCAACAAATCCTGGAGTAGATGTTTTGGATTTAGAGTACTTAAGTGCTATTGCTAAAAAACACAATCTACTTTTAATTGTAGATAACTGTTTCGCGACGCCGTACTTGCAAAACCCAATTAAATTCGGAGCGGATTTGGTAATCCACTCAGCAACGAAATTGATCGATGGTCAAGGACGTGTATTAGGAGGTATTACAGTGGGTAACGCAGAGTTGATTAGAGAAATCTATTTATTCTCCCGTTTAACAGGCCCAAGTATGTCTCCATTTAATGCTTGGGTATTATCTAAAAGTTTAGAGACTTTGGCAGTTAGAGCAGATAGACAATGTGATAATGCACTGAAGTTAGCAGAATATTTAGAAAAGCATCCTAAAGTGAAATGGGTAAAATATCCATTTTTAAAGTCACACCCGAAGTACGATGTGGCTAAAAAACAAATGAGATTAGGAGGAACGATTGTAGCCTTCGAAGTTGATGGTGGTGTAGCAGGAGGGAAGACCTTCTTCGATAGTATCGAGATGTGTTCACTTTCTGCAAACCTAGGAGACTCTAGAACGATTGTAACACACCCAGCTTCTACAACTCATGCTAAATTAGCTAAAGAAGATAAGCTAGCAGTGGGTATTACAGCGGGTATGGTAAGGTGTTCTTTAGGACTCGAGCATATCGAGGACATCATTGCCGATATTGAGCAAGCTTTAGAGAAGATTTAACTCTTACGAAATAGAAATAATAGAAGGTCAACATATTAAATGTTGGCTTTTTTATTTTATAAAAGTTACTTTTTTGTATAATTCATTAAATATGTTATCGAAAAAACCATTTTTGTTAGAGAAATATTAGAAATACAATTGATAACATTTTAGATTTGTTTAAAATTTTTTGAAATATGAAAAGAATACTATCGATTCTTTCTTTGGCGCTTTTATGGTCGTGTAGCGAGCCTGTGAAAACAGTCATCGAAGATCAATCATTTAATGAAGGGTGGTTGTTTTCCAAGGGAGATCAAGCAGCTTCAACAAGAGAGTTTAATGATGCGAATTGGAGAAAGGTTACACTACCTCACGATTGGGCAATAGAAGGACCTTTTAGTAACAAGTACAATGCGAGAACAGGTGGTTTACCTGTACATGGAGAAGGGTGGTATCGCAAGCATTTTGCACTAGATGCAGCAAATAAAGACAAAAGAGTATCGATAGAATTTGACGGTGCATATAATAACTCTAAAGTTTGGGTAAATGGACAATATGTTGGTGAGCGTCCTTTCGGTTATATTGGTTTCGAATTTGATATTACGCCTTACGTAGTTTTCGGAGGAGACAATGTAATCGCCGTACAATTGACTCCAGAAGATTTAGGAGCACGTTGGTATACAGGTGCTGGAATCTATAGAAAAGTTACCTTGAAACTGAATAACGATATACATATTCCACAATGGGGGACATTTGTTCTCGCTGATAAGGTGGAAGACGGGAAAGCTCCAATAGAGATTAATACGAAATTAACTAATGCTTCAGCTAAAGAGGCAACAGTTACAATTGAAACTACTATTGCAGATCCTAAAGGAACTGTTGTAAAGGTTGTGAACCAAGAGGTAAAAGTAGCTCCGAATACAACAACAAAATTCAAAGGAGAAGGGGTAATCGAAAATCCTGTACTATGGGATATTTACCAAGGAAATCTATATGCGGCGACTACCAAGATTCTTAAGAAAGGAAATGTAGTAGACGAGTATAAAACATCCTTCGGTATCAGAACGATTAAGTTCACTAAAAACGACGGTTTCTTTTTAAATGGAAAAAGAGTTCAGTTGAAAGGAGTGTGTATGCATCACGATTTAGGAGTGATCGGAGCAGCAGTTAACTACAGAGCTACAGAAAGACAAATGCAGATTATGAAGCAAATGGGGGCAAATTCTTTAAGAACAAGTCACAACCCACCCTCTCGTGAGATGTTAGAAATCTGTGATAAGTTAGGTATCGTAGTAATTGACGAGGCTTTTGACGAATGGCAAATCGGAAAAGTAGAAAATGGATACCATAAAGCTTTCGATAAGTGGCACGAGAGTGATCTTCGAGATATGATAAAGCGTGACCGTAATCACCCATCGATCATTATGTGGAGTATCGGTAATGAGATCTTAGAGCAAAGAAAAAAAGAAGGTTGGAAGGTTACAAAAATGTTAAATGATATCGCTCATGACGAAGATAATAGCCGACCAACAACAGCAGGATTCAACGATTATGGTGGAGCAATAAAAAACAAACATATTTTTAATGTAGATATTGTTGGATTCAACTATAAACCTGCTTTGTATAAAAAATTCAAAGAGCAATATCCAGATTTAATCGTTTACGGATCCGAAACTTCTTCGATGACAAGTAGTCGAGGAGAGTACGACCCAAGCTTACAGCGTTTACACCAAAAAGAAACGAATCATGTTTCTAGTTACGATGTAACTGTTGGTCCTGTATGGGCATACCCGCCAGATGTTGAATTTAAATTTTTAAAAGAAACGACTTCAGTTCTTGGAGAATATATTTGGACTGGTTTCGATTATTTGGGAGAACCAACCCCTTATGGAGGTCGTGATAACTCTACTAATGGATATTGGAATGCAGATTGGCCATCACATGCGTCTTATTTTGCACCAGTAGATCTATGTGGATTCCCTAAAGACCGTTTCTATTTATATCAAAGTGAATGGAGTTCAGAACCAATGGTACATGTATTACCACATTGGAATTGGGAAGGTAGCGAAGGAAAAAAAATTCCAGTATATGCATATACCAATGCAGAAGAGGTTGAGTTGTTTGTAAACGGAAAGTCTTTTGGGAAGAAAGTAAAAGGAAAAGACTTAACTACAATTCCTGTTGATTTTAGATTTTATGAGCCGAAGACATTAGAAACTCCTTATCGTTTGTCATGGTCTGTTCCTTATCAAAAAGGAAGTATTAAGGTAGTAGCTTATACGGATGGTAAAGTAGTAGCAGAAAAAGAAATTGTTACTGCTGGTAAAGCATCGCAAATTGATTTAACAGCTGACAGAGTGACTATTGAAGCAAATGGAGAAGATTTATCATTTATTACTGTTAAAGTAGCCGATAGTAAAGGAAATTTCTGTCCTAAGAACAAGCAACGTATCGATTTCAAAGTTGAAGGAGCTGCTACTTTAGCAGGTGTTGGAAACGGGGATCAAGCGTCTTTGGCTTCATTCCAAGTACCTTATGTAGATACCTTTAATGGGATGTGTTTATTAGTAGTGAAATCTACTAAAGAAGCAGGAGCGATTAAAATTACTGCCTCTGGTGAAGGGTTAGGAACAAAAACTATTGAGTTGCAGTCGAAGTAATTTTTAAATATAAAAAACAAAAAGGTCTAGAAAACAGAGTTCTAGACCTTTTTTTTGGTTAATGAATTAATTCGGGAAATGGTGTTAGAACAGTAAAACGATGTGTTTTCGCAAAAGAAGTAAGTTAATCACAGTAATTAAAAGGGTAAAAAGGCGCTTTTTAATTCGGTAAATTGAATTAGGAAATGGTATTATTTACTTTTTTAAGAAATAGTAAAGAGTATAACCGTTTCTGGAATATAGGAATCATGCCAACGATTGTATTTTGGATGACTATTATTTTTCTGCTAGATTTTAATTTTTAGAAAGTATTGGTTTTTAGAGAGCTCTAATTTTTCTATAGTTTATCACTAGTATCCGAAAGTTTTAAGTTTTAGAAACGATAATTAATATTAAGTGTTTTGTCTATAGTGTCTTGTGAATTTTTGAATCTAAAAAAAATAGAAAATATCTTTTCTAATATGAATTGAAAAAATCTTAGATGAAAACGTCCAATGTGTTGATATATAAAAGTCTATTCTCTTTTAGTGAAACGGTCTATATTCTAAAGTTTCGGATGCTAATGATGGTTTATCTATGTTGTAAGGCCATAATTTTTTTGTTGAATAAAGGCTTTCGTAAAAAGTACCATTTCACTTTAAACCCCAATTCGGTAAACTCGAAACCAGCAGCTGTGGCCGAAGCAATATTACTATGCTTTCCGTAAATATTAGCCGAAAAACGATCAGAGAATTCGTATCCTAGTTTAGCTTCGATTCTAAAAATTTCCGATGCAGGGTCTTCGTTTACAAATTGATATCCCCCCGCGGCACTCAATAAATAAATCCACTTGCTTTTTTGAATATTTAGAACCTCTGCAAAAAATTCTATTACATGGAATTTTGACGGGCTAAAGTAAATTAGAGGCAATTGATCTTTAAAAACAATATTTTGGTAATTTATACCAGCTTTCACAATAGGTCTGCGCAGGATCTTGTAGTATAGTGAGGTAAACAATAAATTACGAATATTGTTATCAGATTGACGGGTAAACATATACTGTGTATACCATCCTAAATTGAAGTTCGTATTTAGATTGTAATTCAAGAAAAAGTGATTCATTACAATTTCTCGATCGATAAGGTCTGCGTTGAAATTTTGCAATTCACGTTGATATCCAAAGTCTAAGTTCTGAAGTTTAAAAGGTTTTGTTTTTAATCTAATTTCTCCGATCCATTGGGTGTAATCTGTTGAAAATGCATTAGAAACCGTAACTCCAATTTTTGAATCTAAAATGAATCGACCATTAAATTTATAAAGTAATCCCAAGTCAAATTGATTAGTATTAGCATTTACTTTGGATCGTGTGTTTTCGGTGTCTCGATATACATAGTTTGCCTTAAAAATGGCTTTAACGGATATTGGAACTTCTGTAGCTAGTAAAAAGCTAATACTTTCATTATCTCCATTATCAAAAGTATAAGTTGTTTTGTGTTCTACCCATGGGGTGTGTGATAGTTTCATTGCTTTTAAAAGCTTTTCGGCATCAGGTTGTTTTTTGTAATATTTCAATGTTTTGAAGGCGTATTCGTAACTTTTTAAATCTTGGCCTGTAGCACGATAAGCATTGGTAATCCCTAAGTTTCCATCAAAAGATTTTTTGTCCTTCTTTAAAATAGAAGTGTATTTCGAAATACTTTTATTGAAATCACTAGTATACATTCCTTTAGCGGCCTCTAAACTTTCTATTCTAGAATTGTTAGGAAACAGTTTTTTTAAACCATTGATGTTTAGCGTTGCTAGTTTAAATTTTTTGTTCCAAAGTAATGCCTGAATGTAACGTTCTTTTGTTGTAAGATTTAGTTCGTTATCTTCAGAAAATTTGACTGCTTTTTCTGTTGCTTGTTTACTGATTTTTAAAGCTTCTTTGTTTTTGTGTTTTTTATGAGCTGTTAGTGACAAACCGTTAAGTGCAACAATACTGTCCTTGGCAGAAGTAGCTAATGATTTATATACGATTTCAGCTTTGTCAATCTCGTTTTGAACTAAGAAAATATTAGCACGATTTAATTGAGTGCTTTTGTCATTAGGGAAATCTTTTAGATTTAAGTCTAATAAATTCAAAGCTTTTTGGTATTGTTTGTCTTGACTTAGTTGAAAAGCATATCCCAGCCGTATATATTTTCTTGATATAAGTGCGTTGGGGTTTTCTTCTAAAATACTCAAAGCCGTATTTACAAAATTTAGAGCTTCAGGGTATTTTTTTAGATTAGACAAAGTATTTGCGTATCCTAAAATAGCAGGAAAACTCTTATCGTTTTCAACGACAAGTTTTTCGTAGAAACCTTCAGCTTTGTTGTATTGTTTGTTCCAAAGTAAGGATTCGGCATAGTTTAGTTTAATCTCGAAGTCACTAGGATATCTCTTTCTTAATTGAGTGAAAATAAGTACCGCTTTACCCGAATCACCAGCAAGTCCAACAGCTCTCCCGTAACATAATTTAGCTGTTTTGTTATTTGGGTAATTTTCAAGAATATTTTCGAAGAATAATTTAGCTTCAGGATATTTACCTGTTTCTAGATAGTTAAAACCTTCCTGCATATTTTGAGAAAAGATGAAACTGGTTAGAAAAAGAAAATAGAATAAGACAATTTTTTTTAACATGTGTATACCCCTTAGCTATACACTAATCTAGTTAAAAATCTTTTTGTATTACGTTCTAAAAGGCTTAATTTGAAACTGTTAAAAATAAGAACCATATCTATGCCCTATTTAAGAAAAATATCTTCGGAGCAATGGTTTATGATTAGTGCCTTGGTGGTTAACGCTGGGAATTATATTTATAATTTAATTTTAGGTAGAATTTTGGGGCCGAAGGAATTTGCAGATGCAGCAATCCTAATTACTTTTTTGTTGGTATTGTCTTTTATTGCTATGACGTTTCAATTAGCTACAGCTAAATTCTCGGTACTTTTCGAAAAAGCGACATTTACTAGTTTTTTAAAAAAATCTTATACATATGCTTTAGGAGTGGGGGTTCTGTTGGGGGTTACGATTATAGTTTTATCTAAAAACCTTCAGCAAATATTGCAGACACAGTCTTATATGATGTTTGTGTTATTTGGATTAGGCATTCCACTATATTTTATTATGAGTGTTAATAGAGGTGTTTTACAAGGGAAAAAGCGCTTTGGGAAATTAGCGATTACTTACCAAACCGAAATGTGGAGTAGGTTATTTTTAACCCTCAGTTTAATTGTATTGTTTACCAATATAGCTTCTTCTACTATAGTATCGGTTGGTATTGTAGGGTCACTAATTTTTGGATTGTTTCCGTTTGCCGAAGAAAAAATCTCTTTTAAAAATGTAGATAACATTTCTTCGGAAGATCTAGTAGATGTCAAAATTTTTTTCTGGCTGACAGCGTTTTACGAATTCAGTCAGATCATTATCAATAACAGTGATATCTTGTTGGTGAAACATTATTTTGAATCTTATGATGCAGGGTTATATGCTTCTTTAGCCTTAATAGGACGTGTGGTTTATTTTGTGGCATGGATGTTTGTAATGTTGTTACTTCCTAAAGTGGTACAATTGCATAAAGAAGGAAAACCAACAACCTCAGTTCTTTCTAAGTATATCTTGTACATAGGCGTCTTAGCATTTATTATAGTAGTTAGCTGTTATCTCTTTCCAACTTTAGTAGTACAGCTATTATTTGGTGATGCTTATGTTAGTATTGCACCATTGTTATGGAAATACGCAATCGCAACTTCTTTATTCGCAATCTCTAATATCTTCGCCTATTATTTTTTATCATTGGATAATTACATACCCGTCATTTTCTCTGCTTTATTTGGGGTTATACAGATTGTTCTTATTGTTTTCTTTCACGAAAATTTACAGCAAGTAGTATTTATGCAGATGTATGCCATGACTCTTTTACTTGTTTTTCAACTGGTTTATTTCTTTGGGGTTTCTAGGAATAAGTAGTTAAGAATTTAGAGAAGTTAAAGGGAGTTAAGAAGATTTAATTTTTACAGAATAATTACGTGCTGCCACATTTAGACAACCAAAAAAAGATTTTATCCAGTTATGGAACTGACAAAGGCTTAATCAAAAGTCTAAGCTTCCTCCTTTGAAGGAGGATCGAGGAGGATGTTTTATGAAGAAACCCCCATTTCAACCTTAAATATTAATGGCGTGCCCCTTTGGGTCGTGCTTTCGTTCATACTCCTCGCTTCCTTAGCCCTTCGACTTCAGTTTATGCTGAGCATTGTCGAAGCACTCAGGGTACGGCAGCTGTGGGGTAACCACTCAATCACTCACGCGGGTGCACTTCAATATTGAAAAACACACCTAGATTCTTGAAGTAAAAGGATCTGAATTGAAACATTATAGGCTGTTAAATTGTATGATAATACCTTAATGTAATCCTATGATAATAGAGCTGTGGGGCTACATAACTTCTTTTAATTTCTGGATTCTTAACTCCAAATTTACCCAACTCCACAATCCCATCCATTCACCGAAAGCAAATTTCCATCCACCGAAAAACGACAGTTAAACCTTTGGTTGCTAGATATCTTTGAAGTGTAATCAAAACCAAATATCATGAAATTAGCAATCGTAACAGCATACCCGCCAAGTAAAGTAACGTTAAACGAATACGCTTATTATTTGGTAAAGCACTTCAGACAAAACCAACATGTAACTGAGTTAGTATTATTAACAGATGCACAACCAGATCAGGCAGATATCCAATTCGAAGAAGACGGTTGTCAGATTACAGTAAAGCAATGTTGGAAATTCAACAGTTATACAAATATCATTTCTGTAATGAAAACCATTCATCAAGTAAAACCAGATGCAGTGTTATTCAACTTACAGTTTATGAAATTCGGAGATAAGAAGATTCCTGCTGCTTTAGGTTTATTATTACCTATGGCTTGTAAAGCAAAAGGAATTCCAACTATATCTTTATTACACAATATTTTGGAGCAAGTAGATTTAGGGAGTGCAGGGTTCACTTCAAATAAAATCATGCAAAAAGTTTACAACTTCATTGGTGCTACTTTAACGAGATTCATCTTACAATCAGATACCGTAGCAGTTACTATTAATAAGTATGTAGATATTTTAAAAGAAAAATATCATGCAGATAATGTGACATTAATTCCTCATGGAACTTTCGAATTACCTGCAGAACCAAACTATAATTTACCAGGAGGGCCGTTGAAAGTTATGACGTTCGGAAAATTCGGAACTTATAAAAAAGTAGAGATTTTAATTGAAGCAGTAGAAAAAATTAGAGAAACTACGGATAGAGAAATTGAAATCGTAATCGCAGGAACTGATAACCCAAACGTACCAGGATATTTAGCAGCTATGGCTAAGAAATATAGCTCAGTAAAAAACTTAACATTTACAGGCTACGTAGCAGAAGAAGACGTTGCAGGCTTATTCGAAGAAAGTGCCGTAGTAGTATTCCCTTACACTTCGACAACAGGAAGTTCTGGGGTATTACATCAAGCAGGAAGCTATGGAAAAGCAGTTGTTATGCCTGATTTGGGAGATTTAGGAATTTTAGTAAAAGAAGAAGGGTATAGAGGAGAATTTTTTATTCCAAAAAGTACAGAGAGTTTAGCGAATGCAATACAGACTATTATCGAGGACGACGAATATAGAGTGTCTTTAGGTAAGTTAAATTATAAAGCAGCTACAGCATTGCCGATGTCAAAAATTACAAGTATGTATGTAGATCAGTTTATGGCAATCATGGACAAGAAAGCTATCGAAAAAGGAATATTGGTTGGTTACTAGTAGAGTAAATTTTAATTACTTATACCATTTTCTGATTGAATTTACCTTAATAAAAAATGATGGATTTAGGAATTATACAAATCAGAAAAAATAAGCATAGCCTTAGCTACGGTTCTTTTTTATGTTGCCGTAGAATTTCTAGAGGCGCATTTTAGATCGGTAAATTCAATTAGGAAATGGTATTAATTCCCTAGGAAGGCGAAAGCTTTCTTGGGGATTCCTTTTTTATTGATAAATCCGAAATGTTTTTGTTGCTGTTTTCTCCAGGGTAAACTTCCTACTACAGTACTTGGAACTTCTGTGAAATCATACAAAGTCCAAGGCATCGCATGAATTTCTTTTTCGTTTATAATTTTATAAAAATCAGAATAAAAAGAAGCTTGTTTTTCTTCGGAAGGGGCAAACGGTATCCAAAAAGTTTTATTAGACGATATACCAAACTCCTGTAATACTAAAGGCTTGTCAACTTGCTGTTGTAGCTGTAGGTATTTTTCTTCGAAAAACGATAAGTCTAAGTAATAATGAAAAGAAATAAAGTCGATCTCATTAGCTAATAGTCTAGCACTTTCGATGTTAGACCAACCTATTGTTATTAAGTGGTTAGGGTCATACTTTTTTACTTGTAAAATCATCTCCTTTAACCAAGCTAACACATTAGTTCTGCCTCTAGATTCAAAATCTAGATTGGGTTCATTTTTAATATCCCAAGCTAAAATTGCAGGATGTTCCTTAAAAGAAGTGACAATGTGTTCTACATGTCTATGTGTTAATGTCCAATCTAGAACATCATAATTTCCATAAAAGTCAAATAAGGTAACAATAACTTTTAGTTTCATTTGGTTAGCTTTATCCAAAACTTGTTTCAGTTTATTGAGCTTTTCTAGATTAACTTCAGCTTTCCCGAAATCCTCGTAGCCTATAAAAACTCGAACGGTATTCAGTCCTTTGTCTTTAATAATTAGGAAGTCTTTCTCTATGATTTTTATATCAAAATCATCACCAAACATATTCCAAGGGCTAGCTTGTGGGTAATAGTTAATACCTTGTATTAAGAAAGGAGAACCGTTAACCCATATCTTTTTATTGTGTACTTCTGCTAATTTTTTGCGGTGTTCGATTTCTTGTTTTATGTTGTTCTGAGAAGCTTCTTTAACTATATGTCGAATTTTCCAAAATCCATCTTCTAATAGCAGTACTGCTTTGTAATTAGAGCTGATTTTAGTTTCTAAAAGCAACGTGTCTTCTTTGTAGATGCGTTGGTATTGAGTAGCTTCTCTATCAGAAATTACAGCCATTTGTCCGTCAGCACTATAGAAATCCAGTGATAGGTTATGTTGTAAACCTGTAGATGCAATTGTTATATTTTTTTTCTGTTGATCTTCTATGTGATGCATTAAGTTAATCTGGGCATTTTGGGTAAAAAAATCTTTTATACCTAAAGGATTATTCGTTGCATATGCTACTTGTTTTACATACCAAGATTGTAAGTAATGAGAAGTAATTCTGGAGAGAGTAGGTTTTTCTATGGGTCTACCAGGATTCAAAGTATCCTCCCAAATCACTTTAGGTAGATAGACTTTTGCATCGGGTAAGTTTGTGTGTAAAATTGATGAACGATCTGCACCAGTATTAAAATAAGTGAATATTTGACCAATACCGAATAGTACTAAAGCATTAGCTAAAGCAAACACAATTAATAAAACCACTCGGTATGTTCTTTTGCGTTTTTTTTTCATTTTTTTTCTAGCACCTTTCGAATTTGCTCAGAGTTCGAATATAAACGAAGGTGGAGTAATACAGATATCTATCGGTATAAAGTCTTTTTAAATCATTATAATCGATACTAAAATAGAGATTCTTCTTTTTGGTTTTGGTAACTAGTATCCGAAATTTTTGGATTTTAGAAAAATGAAAAATTTTAAATGCTTTGTTTTTAGTGATTTAAAAAAATATTGAACGTCAAAATGCTGAGAAAAGATTTTTCTAAGACGAATTAAAAATATCTAAGTTCAAAACTTGTAACAATTTAATTTATAAAGTCTATTTTCTCTTCTCTTTCAGAGAAACGGTCTATATTCTAAAGTTTTGGATGCTAGTGATTATTTAATCATTTTTCCGTTATGTTTATTCATAGTTTGTGCTAAGCCAGAAAACACAAAACTTTTACACGCCTCTACAGCATCTTGTAAGCGAAAATCAAGATCGTGTTCTTCTTCTTTAGACCATTCTCCAAGAACATAATCTACTTGCCTTCCTTTATTAAATTGGTTTCCTACTCCGAATCTAAATCTCGGGTAAGTACTTGTGTTTAGTTTAATTTCAGTGTCTTTTAAGCCATTGTGTCCGCCAGCACTTCCTTTTGCTTTTATTCTAAAGCTACCGAAATCAATATGGATATCATCGGTAATTACTAATGAATTTTCTATGGCTATATTTTCTTTTTCTAACCAGTATTTTATAGCCTTCCCACTCAGATTCATGAAAGTGTTGGGTTTAAGAAGGGTTGCTGTTCTACCTTTGATCTTAATTTTGCAAACATCTCCGAGTTTGTCCGTTGTGAAAGAAGCGTTTTCTGATTTGGCAAGTGCATCTAAAACTTTAAATCCAATATTGTGACGTGTTTCTTCGTATTTAGGGCCTATGTTTCCTAGTCCTACTAAAAGATATTTCTGCATATCAGGTTCTTGAGGTTGTTTGGTGAAAAGTGATTTAAAAAATGAAATCATAAAACATAAAAAAAGCACTCCAAATATAGAGTGCTTTTGTATTATTTAAAAGAAAGAAATTACTCTGCAGCAGCTTCTTCTTCTTCGTCAGCAGCAATTGCGTTACGAGAGTTTTTCACTTGACATACAACAGTGTTTTCTGGGTGAAGGAATTCGAAACCTTCAGAATCTAACTGAGTGATATAAAGTTTGTTTCCGATTTTTAATTCAGAGATATTAGCCTCTACAAAATCAGGTAAGTTTGCAGCAATACCTTTTACTTTTAAACGACGAGTATTGAACTTTAAGTTCCCCCCTAAAGCAACCCCAGGAGAACTTCCTACTGTACGTACAGGAATTTCCATAGTGATAGCTTTGTCGTCAAAGATTTGTACGAAATCGATGTGTAAGATAGCGTCAGTTACAGGGTGAAACTGGATGTCTTGTAACACAGCGTTGATAGAAGTTCCGTTATCTAAAGCGATTACTACAGTGTGTACGTCTGGAGTGTACACTAACTTTAAAAAGCTGTTAGCTGGAGCCGCAAAATGTGTTACAGTGTCGCCACCATAAACAACACAAGGAACCTGCCCAGCATTACGTAAGTCTTTAGTTGATTTCTTACCTACGCTTTCTCTTTGAGATGCATTGATTGTTAATGATTTCATTAAAATGTATTTAAAATATTAATTAAATTATAAACTTACCGCTGATAGATTTGTTTTGGTTTACACTCTTCAAAACATCAGCAAAAAGATCTGCGCAACTTAATACGGTGATCTTATCTGTTGGTCTTCCTTCTTTCAAAGGAATAGAATCCGTTATGATTAGCTCTTCTAGTTTCGAATTTTCGATACGTTCGTAAGCTTCACCAGATAATACGGCATGCGTTGCGATAGCTCTTACTGATAACGCTCCTTTTTCTAGCATTAAGCCAGCTGCCTTGGTTAAAGTACCTGCAGTGTCTACCATATCATCGACTAACACTACATTCTTTCCTTCAACATTACCAATCAATTCCATAAAAGAAACTTGATTGTGCTTTTCGCGTTGCTTGTAACAAATTACTACATCACTTTCCATGTTTTTTGCATAGGCATAGGCTCTTTTAGAACCTCCCATATCAGGAGAAGCGATAGTTAAATTTTCAATATTCATTGCTCTTAAATGAGGAATAAATATCATCGATCCAAAAAGGTGATCTACTGGCTTTTCGAAGAAACCTTGAATTTGCGGTGCGTGCAAATCCATAGTAATGATTCTTGTAGCTCCAGCAGTTTCTAACATTTTTGCAATCAACTTGGCTGCGATTGGCACTCTAGACTTGTCTTTACGATCTTGTCTTGCCCATCCGTAATAAGGAATCACCGCAGTAATATGTCTTGCAGAGGCTCTTTTTGCAGCATCTAACATTAGTAACAACTCCATTAAGTGATCGGCACTGGGGTTTGTAGATCCAATTAAGAATACACGTAAACCACGAACAGACTCCTCGAAAGAAGGTTGGTATTCACCATCACTATAGGTTGAAGTAATTACGTTTCCAAGTTCAGCACCATAGCTCGCTGCTATTTTTTCCGCTAATACTCTACTTTGTTTACAAGCAAAAAATTTAGCTTCAGGAAATTGATGATTCATAACTACTTCATTGTTTTTATAAGGGTGTTACATAACATCGCCCTAACAGGCTGCAAAAGTAGGTATTTATTTTTGGATTAGGGATAATAATTTTAATGAAAAGTATAGCTTACTTCAAAACTTTTTATATTTTTGCCGTCCTATTGAAGCTTAAGTGGTGGAACTGGTAGACACGTTGGATTCAAAATCCAATGCTTTCGGGCGTGCGGGTTCGATTCCCGCCTTAAGTACAAAAAAGCCTTGTGAGATATTTCGCAAGGCTTTTGTCTTTTTAAATCTTTGCAGCTTTTAGTATTTTCTTAGGAAACTTATCTATGGGTCTAATCTTAATATTCTTAGCATAGGCCTCAGCACCTTCTGATTGAATTTGAATTTTTCCAGAAGTAAGAGGTGTTCCATCTTTAGTTTTAGCATCTGTTAAGGCTAATACTACTTTTCCATTAGTAACATGAATAGCTTTATCTCCAATAACATAAACATCGACTCTTGTCCATTCACCATGTGGATTTTCGTTATCCATAGATCTTTTTCCTGTTCGAGCTGTAGTTTCACTTTTTGGATCCCAATGCTTGGTTTCGTCAACACGAACCTTAGATTGCGTGCCAGCCAGCGCATACAAATCTCCAAAATCTCCTTCCTGAATTTGAGATTCTAAACAAGCCATCCAAACATCCCAGAAAGCACCATGCTCACCATAACAATGATATAAAAGGCCAGAGTCTCTTTTTTTATCTAATCTAGGAGCGTATTTTTTATCTCCCCATTTAAATTCTAATGTGATTTGATAGTTTTTGTAACTTTTTAAGCTAGTTAATCCGGCGTATACTTCACCAGAGATATTTAAGATCAGTTCTCCTTTTTTGTTTTTGGATACTTTGTATACCTGTAAAGGATCCCCAAGTCCAATAGGTTTTTTGTAGGTGCCATCAGGTTCTTTTTCGTAAGTAGAAGGTAAATTCTGTACAGATTCATGTGGGATACCAGTCCAAACTTCCCATTTTGAAAGCTTTTCGTCTAAAAGATCCTCCCAATCAGAACTAAAAGATTTCTGCGAGAATAGTTGATTTATAATGCAAAGTGAAAATATGATTAGAATATTAGTTTTCATGATGGCTAGGTTATTGTTGTGCTTCTTTTAGTGTAAAAGTTCTTTTAGAAGAATTATTGACTGTAGGGAAATCTTTAGGTAAAGGGATCGTTACTTTTCCTGAAGCAGCCCATTCAGTTCCTCTTAATAAAGTTGAAATAAACCCGACACCTTCAAAAGAAATAGCTCCATGACCAAGGGTAGTATGGAAGATACGTCCTTTACCAAAATCTAATGCTAGTAAAATGGGTTCGTTTTTATCTGATTTAGCACCTGCACTACGATCTTTTGCAGTGGCTAAAATAGTTGCGTTTTCTGCAGGTCCACAAAGGTGGCTATAACATTCGTTTTTAGTAGTTAGCCATTGACTAGGGATTCCTTTGGTAATAGGGTGTTCTAAGTCACGCATGGTTACTAAAAGTTCGTGTTGTGCTCCGTGTGCTCCACATCCGCGAGTCGGAACATCTTTAACTAATTTTCCGTTATCATCGTAGTATAAGTGAAAACCGCTTTTAGAGTTGCGATTTCCCCAACCTCCTAAACCAATCATTTGGTTGTATGCAGGCCATTTAGGGAAAGAGTTGTCTGCAGCATGCACAGAAACAAATCCACCTCCGTTTTTCATATAGGCTTCAAAGTTTTTTTGTGTTTTTTCAGGCCAAGGGGCGGCTCTCCATCCAAAATTAGAAATGACCACATCGTATTTTTTAAAGTCAGGATTGAAATCAGGGTCTGTTTTAGGTTTTTCTAAATCCGTGGTATTCGGAATATTCGCTTTTTCTAAGAAAGCTTGTTGTGGTTTTCCTTTCCAGGTAAACTTAGAACGATATATGTCTACATCAAAAATACCTGTTTCTTCTAGGTATTGTTTCATCATCAAAGTAGATTTTGGCCATACTGCGTGGTTATTTTGACCATCTACAATAAGTACCTTGTAATGAGGTTTTCCGCAAGAAGTAAGTGAAATTAATAAGCTAAGAAGAAAAAGTCGAATGTGCATAGTAAATTTTTATAACGATTTCGGTAATGTAAATATAATATGGTTTTGTTGGTGAGAATAGAAGAAACTAGCCGATGTTTAAAATAAATCAACTAAAAAAGGCATCAAATCTTAAGATTTGATGCCTTTTTTTAATATTGTAAAAAGTTTTTCTAGAATAATCTAGTGAATAACTCTTGCATTTTATCGTACTCTTCAGTAGCTAATTCGTGGTCTACTAAGATACGTCCACTATGCTCGTCAGTAATAATTTTTTTACGACCAGCAATTTCCATTTGGATTTGTGGTGGGATTGTAAAGTAAGATCCTGCAGAAGCACCTCTTTCGATTGGTACTACAGCTAAACCGTTCTTAACATTACTACGGATTCTTTTGTATGCTTTTACTAAACGCTCGTCAATTTTAGTAGAGAATTCATCTGACTTTTTAAATAAAGCCTCTTCTTCCTTTTGGGTTTCAGCTAAAATGTCATTTAGTTCATTTTTCTTATGATCTAAATGTTGTGAGCGAGAGTTAATTTTTTCTTCAGTTTGCTCGATAACTTCTTTCTTCTGAGCAATCTTTACTTTAAACTCTTTTATGTGCTTGTCCGAAAGTTCCATCTCTAACTCTTGGAATTCAATCTCTTTGCTTAAAGAGTTAAATTCTCTGTTATTACGAACATTCTTTTGTTGCTCTTTATATTTAGCAATTAACTCTTTAGATTCTTCGATAGCAATTTTCTTTCCTTTGATACCGGTATCTAAATCATCAACATCACCTTTTAGTTTTTCTAATCTCTTGTTAAGACCAGCAACTTCATCTTCTAAGTCCTCTACTTCTAAAGGAAGCTCTCCACGGATAGATGTGATTTCATCGATTCGAGAATCTATAAGTTGTAGGTCATAAAGAGCTCTCAACTTTTCTTCTACAGTAACTTCTTTTGCAGCCATAAATTAAAAATACTTAATCGGATTGGTGTCTATACTTGAAATTATAATATTGCCTAAATTAAAGGCAGGCGCAAATTTAGGTATTTTTTTCATAAGAATAGAGTGAATTAGTTGTTTTGTATAACATTCTGACTCATAATGACCAATATCAGCAACCACCATTTGATTTTCGGCTTGGTAAAATTCATGGTATTTTACATCTCCTGTTAAAAATAAATCAGCACCAGCACCTTTTGCAGCTCCAATTGCAAAAGCTCCACTACCACCCAATACGGCTATTTTTTTAACAGAGTTACCAGTATAAGCACTGTGTCTAATACCTTTAGAATGAAAGGTGTTTTTAGCTAATTGCAATGCATCCGATTCAGAAAGTGACTTCGGAAGTGTACCGATCATTCCAATACCTATTTTCTGATTTACGTTTTCTAAGAGAGTAATCTCGTAAGCTACCTCTTCATAAGGATGACTATTCAGTAAGGTGCTAATAACCTTTCCTTTTAAATGAGAAGCAAAAGTCATTTGTAATTGAGTTTCTGGTTCTTGATGAAAAATTCCTTTTTTGCCAATAGATGGGTTAGAGTTGTCATTTCCTTGGTACGAACCTTTACCTTGAGATGTAAAGCTACACTTCTCGTAGTTGCCAAGAGCCCCAGCGCCAATAGAAAATAAAGCCTCTCTTACATCTTCTAAATTTTTCTTTGGGACATAGGTGTTTAACTTACAGATGGTTTCCTTTTTAGGAAGTAAAATTTTTCGATCCGTTAAACCTAATTGTTCACACATCATATCGTTTATACCTTGCCAATGGTTGTCTAAGGCTGTATGCATACTATATATGGCGATATTATTTTGAATAGCCTTAATTACCACACGTTCTACATAGTCTTTACCATTAATTTTTTTCAAGCCTTTGAATACGATTGGATGAAAAGTAAATATCAGATTACAGTTAAGGTTTATAGCTTCATCGATTACAGTTTCAAGACAATCGTGCGTTACTAGGATTTTCGTAACTTCTAGATTTGTATCTCCTACTAAGAGTCCGACGTTGTCAAAGCTTTCAGCATATTGAATGGGTACTTCACTTTCGAAAGCTTTTATAATATCTTTTATCTTCATCATTTAAGGTATTAAGCTAATTGTTATGATCATATTTAGGTTGCGTCACCTTAGAATAATTTTAACTAAGGCAAAATAACCGAATAACTAGTTAACCTAATAACTAATATTAAATATTTTTGTTCGTATGAAATTGTCACGTCCTTGGTTATTGATTTTTGTGCCCTTTTATTATTTAGGAAGTCTTTTTGTGAAGAAGATGTACGATTGGGGTTTTTGGAAGAGTATTAGTTATGACTTTCCCGTGATTACGGTCGGAAATATAAGTGTAGGTGGAACAGGAAAATCACCGTTTGTAGCCTATTTATTAAAACAATTCCAAGAGAAATATAAATTGGCTACGTTAAGTCGTGGGTATGGCAGGGTGACAAAAGGTTTTCAAATATTAGAACTAGAAAATTCAGCAATTGAAGTAGGTGACGAGCCTTTACAGTTCAAACAAAATTTTCCAAAAGTTACGATTGCAGTCGATGGAGATCGAAGAAATGGAATTCGGCAATTAAAAGAGATTGATCCCAATATTGAGGCGATTATTTTGGATGATGCTTTTCAGCACAGAAAAGTAAAAGGAGGTTTGCAAATAGTGTTGACTCCTTATTACAAATTGTATTCGGATGATTATAGTTTACCGGCAGGAGATCTTAGAGAGCCAAAATCTGCTGCGAATCGAGCAGATATTCTTGTAGTCACCAAGTGTCCATTAGATTTAAGTGCAGAGAAGCAAGGTGAAATTAAAAAAAAGCTAAAATTAAAGCCAAATCAACAATTGTTTTTTGTAGGGATAAAGTATGCAGAAACAATCAACGATATAGATTCGGAAATAGAGCTTTCAGCGTTTTTGCATAGGAGCTTTACACTTGTTACAGGCATTGCAAATCCAACCCCACTTATTAATTTTCTAAAAGAAAAAGAAGCTCAATTCAACCATAAAAAATTTAAAGATCATCATAACTTTACAGTAGAGGAATTAGATCAGTTAGCTTCTATGGATTGTATTTTAACCACCGAAAAAGATTTTATGCGATTAAAATCCGAGGCTAAATTAAAGGACAAGTTATTCTACTTACCCATAGAAATATCATTCATAGATCAAGAAGCCAAGTTTTTGAATGCAATAGAACAATTTTTGTGTCCATAGAAAATTTAAAATTGCGTCATGCAGACCATTTGATAGGGGTCAGATTTGTTTCAGTATCTTATTGCAATAACTATAGTTCGGTCTATGTTCAGCGGGTGTCATCTCTTTGATAAAAAATAGGTCAATACTAGTATCCAAAAGTTTTAAGTTTTAGAAATGATACTTAATGATAAATGTTTTATTTTAAGAGTATTGAGGATTTTTGAAGCTGAAAATTTCAGCAAATATATTTTTTAATATGGATTGAAAAAATCTTAAGCAAAAATGTCCAATGTATTGATATATAAAAGTCTATTCTTTTTCTGTGAAACGGTCTATATTCCAAAGTTTCGGATGCTAGCGCTTTTTCTGTTAAGGTAAATTCAACTAAGAACTGGTATTACTAGAAAATTGTATCTACCTTTGCGGCGCTTTAAGGTTCGTTCAATTTTTTTAAGTTGAAGGATTAAAAGGGAATCAAGTGCTAGTTCGTACGTCCGAATTAAATTCTTGAACTGTTCCCGCAACTGTAAGTTTAGTCCATATTTGTGGATGGCTGCATTCAAAAACTTAATGCCACTGTTTCGAAACACTGAAACGGGAAGGTGAATGCAGTACACAAGTCAGGAGACCTGCCTTAATAAAAGCTATCTAAAAATATTCGTAGACGAAGGCTTTGCGAAGTCGAAGTCTTGTGATAGATATGAAAACTATATTTCGGCCTCGTTTAATGTTCGATTGCTGTTTTCTGAATTTTTAGTTGGTTTAAGCTAAAATCATTGACTTTCGGGTAAAAGGTCAAATAGATTATGAAAAAAAATAAATCATATATTTTTGTAGGGCTATGGTTCTATGTATTTGCTTTGTGCGCTCAGAATGATACGATTCGTGAGTTAGACGAGGTACGCCTTTACACTAAACTTAGTGAAGATAAAGAGGTAAAAGGACTTAAAGAGATACAGCTGACATCTGAACAAATTACCAATAATTCATCGAATCCTACAGAGTTCTTACGTTTCAATAGCCCAGTAGTATTAAGAGATGTTGGGAATAATGGAACAAGTTCGGCTAGATTTCGAGGAACTTCGCCAACAAATACAGCTGTATTGTGGAATGGTATTAGCATTAATACTTTCGGAAGCGGACAAACAGATTTTAATGGACTTTCGATACTAACTGCTGACGAAGTTTCGGTGTTAAGTGGTGGCGCAAGCGCTACCTATGGGTCAGGTGCTATTGGTGGTGTGATTCATATAGATGATAAGATTTCTTTTAAGAAAGAGAATAGTTTTCATGTATTCAGTAGTTATGGCAGTTTCAATACTACTAATAATTTTTTGAAAGCTCGATTGAGCAATGGAAAGCTGTCATTAAAAATGGCAATTTCTTATAACTCTTCAGATAATGATTACCCTTATATAGATGAACGTTTTAAAGATCAAAATGGAAATGATCTAATCAACGAAAATGGAGATTATCGCAATTACAACTTCGATATTGTTTTAGGTTATAAATTGAATTTTTCTAATAAACTGTTCTTTTATTCAAGCCTTTATGATAGTGATCGGTCTTTTTCATTGGGGTTACCTAATCCTTCAGCAGGAACAGAAGGTTTTTTAGATTTCAATACCAGAAATTTATTGAGGTGGGAAAGTAAATTTGGAGACTTTCAACAAAAATTAAGTGTAGCTTACATTAGACAGCAATTCAAATACTTCCCAGATCAGTCAAGAGATAATTTCAATTTCGGAGAAACAGAAAAGGGGGTGCTCGATTATAACTTAACGTATCAGTGGAATAAAAAAGTTCAACTCCGTTATGGTATATTAGGCGAATCCATATACGGGAAGACAGAACAAATTTCTACAGAAAATAGAGGAGTGTTGACTAATTCTGCTACGGTAACTTATGCACCTTTTGCTAGAACTTTGTTCGTTGTTAATGGTAGGTACGAGTTAAATTCGGATTTTGAAGTTCCTTTTTTAGGAGCACTTGCCGTAGAACAGGTATTGTTCAAAAACATAAAATTAAAAGCCAACGTATCTAATAATTTTCGTGCTCCAACCTTAAACGAATTATTCTGGCCCATTGTTGGAAACAGTGATTTAGAACCAGAAAAATCAAAACAGTTTGATTTAGGAATAGAATACAATTCGAAACATATCAATTTTCAATATACCTATTATAATATTCGTGTATCAGACAAAATTGTATGGCAACCCGGTGGTTCTAATGTTTGGAGACCAATTAATATTGATGAAACTAAGCATCGAGGTTTCGAGGTGTATTTAAATTTGAAATATACATTGGCTAAATATCATACTATAAATTTAGTATCGAACTACATCAATACCATTGCTCAAGATTTAAGAACAGGAGATTTATTACCATTTACGCCAGAGCAGATGGTGAATTTCAATTTATCCTATTCTTATAAGAAACTAACATTATTTGGAGAAGGCTTATATCAAAGTAAAGTATTTACCATTTCCGACAACATAGACTTTTTTTCATTAGACCCAGTTAAAGTCTTTAATATAGGAACGAGATATTCAATCTTCAAAAAACATTCAAGTCATCAGTTAGACATCGGAATGAAAATAAATAATGTTGGTAATCAGCTATATTACTTTTCTAACCTAAGACCCAACCCAGGAAGAAATTATAACCTATCTATAAATTACAAATTTTAAAAACTAGAAATAATGAAAAAGCAAATTTTTAAACTAGCCATACTTGCATTAGTAGCTTTATTCTACTCATGTGAAAAGGAAGAAATAAAAGAAGTTGAAGTCGAAGTACCAAAAATAGTTGAGGAAATTGCCATTACGGAGACTTCTACTTTTAATGATGGGATCTGGGTTAGTGCCGAGGGTAATTTTGGTAGTAAAGATGGTACTATTTCATATATAAATGATTCTGAAAATGGTATCGCTAATTTTGCTTATCAAAAAGTAAATGACGGTACTCCATTAGCGGGGCTGATTCAGTCGGTTACTTTTAGTGATGATAAAGCATATGTAATCTTAAATGATGTTGCAACTATTGTGATAGTGGATAAGACTACTTTAAAAAAAGAAGCTTCTATTACTATGGGGTTAAATAATCCAAGATATATGACTATTATTGGAGATAAGGCATATGTAACAAATTGGGGATCTGGTTTAGATGAAACTGATGATTTTGTTGCCGTAATTAATTTAACAACAAATACAGTGGAAGATACGATTTCTTTAGCTAACGGAGTAGAACAAATTCTGAATAAAGACAATAAATTATATGTTTCACATAAGGGCGCATGGTCTACAAATGATATAGTTTCTGTTGTAGATTTAGGAAATAGTAATGCTGTTACTACGATCAAAGTAAAAGAAAAACCCGACGAAATGTTCTTCTCTGAAGATGGACAGTTAATCGTTTTGTCTTCTGGTAGAGGAACAAAATTTCAGGATGTAGCACCATTTGCAGCTATAGAAAGAACAGCTGCAGCTATTCAGTTTATAGATCTATCTACAGAAGCAGTAGTAAAAGAGCTGGCGTTTAATGAAAATGAAGGAGCAGAATTGTTAGCTTACGAAGGAGGTGAGTTGTATTATAATATAGGTTCTAAAATATATACCATAGATGATGCAGCGACAGCACTTTCTGCGGATACTGGTTTAGAGGTAGGAGATATTTACGGATTAAATGTAAGAGATAATAAGCTATATACCGTAAGTTTCGCTTTTACTAGTTTTAGTGAGTTAAAAATAAGAAGTCTAGATTCGGGTAGTTTGATTTTTTCAGAAGCCGTAGGTTTAGGAGCTTCTAAAATCTATTTCCAATAGCGAAAATAGTTTAATATCATTTCCTATTTGAATTTACCAAATTAAAAAGCACCTTTTTCTTTCAAGGTAAATTTAACTAGGAACTGGTATAACCTGCATAATATGCGGGTGTAACAATGAAATATAAAACCCCACAGGTCTTTAAGACCTGTGGGGTTTAGTTTTTATATTATTCTTAGGTTACGCTAAAGAGTAATAAATAAGGTTAGATATTAGACTAAAATTCTTGTTTACCAAATTCACTTTCGATAAACTTCGCCTTGTTTTTACGTTGGAAGAAGTTGTAAGTAAGATTTAGTAATACCATATCTACTTCGTATACGTAATTGGTAGTTGTAAAGAATTCCCCTTCTCTAGAAGTCGTAATACGTTGTTCGTTGGTATCTAAAAGTCCCATATCGATATTCTTCCATTGTAAAGTAGCTACCAAACTATTATCGAAGAACGATTTTCTAAGGCTTAGGTTAGGAGAGTAGTACTCCGAATCTTCTCCTTGTGCGGTTTTTCTTTTAGATAAATAATTCAACGTAAACTGTAAAGAAGTTGTTGGGTTGAATTTATACGTACTATTCGCATTAATCGTATACTGAGTAGCATTTACATCGATCACTTCACCATTATAGAATCCATCGATATCGAAGTTATAAATATTCGCCCCTATAAAATTAGACCAATTCGGGAAAGGTTTGATTTCAGTTCCTAATTCAACCCCAATAGAACGTCCTTTACCTACATTCGAATAAATACGATCTAATACGACGTTATCGAATTCTGGGTTTATGGGATCAATCCGGTCATTTCGATCTTCTGGTCTAAAGATTTGGTTCACACGATTCACAATATTCTCTACTTCTCTAAAGTATCCCGTAATCGAAACCGAGTTTCCTTTAGGGAATTTTCTAGTGAAGCCTAATTCCACTAAGTCAATAAATTCAGGTAACAAGTTTTTGTCTCCCTGCTCTAAAGTCTCCGAATGTTCACGTTCTCTAAAAGGATTTAGTTTAAACGAATTCGGACGATTAACGCGTTTACTATAGCTAGCTTTAATGTTTGTCTTTTTGTTGAAATTATATTGTATAGTAGCAGAAGGGAATAATTTTTCGTAACTATATTTTAAGGTTTCTTTCGTAGCATTAAAAGCTTTAGATTGTAATTCTAATTCACGATCCATTACTTCTAAACGCACCCCAGCATTATAATCCCATTTATTTTTAGAACCGCTTAATTGGGCGTAACCAGAATGAATTGTCCTAGTCAAATCAATTTCACTAGAGAATAGATCTACTTGACGGAAGCGGTCTTCAAAGCTATTTCTTCTTCCGTAAAAGAAGTCTCCTTCGTGATCTAGATATCTAAATTGATACCCTGTTTCTAGCGTTCCGAATGAAAATGGTTTAAAACTATAGTCAACCTGTCCACGTATACC
>CALFUO010000053.1 GCA_937929895.1 uncultured Aquimarina sp. | reverse complement strand
GCTTTTAAGGGGTTATTCTATTTTTTTACAACTTTAAAATACAAACTTTTAAGCAGTTTTTCAATTCTTAAACACCCTAAAACATCAATAAAATCAATACTTTAAACAAAAAGTAAAGTGATTTTCAGGGGATGGCTAATTAAAGTAACAATAGTCGAATTCGACCTAAAATTATTGTATGCTTCTGTGATTTCAACAAGAAGAACTATATATAAGCTAGCATAAGCATTATTCAATATGAAATAAGCATACCCAAAAGTTCTAAAATCACTAGCATCCGAAACTTTAGAATATAGACCGTTTCACTGAAAGAGAAGAGAAAATAGACTTTTATATATCAATACATTGGACGTTTTCGTCTAAGACCTTTTCAATCTATCTTAGAAAATATATTTTCTAAAATTTTCAGCTTCAAAAATTCACAAGACACTCTAAATAAAATATTTAATATTAATTATCATTTCTAAAACTTAAAACTTTCGGATACTAGTGTTCTAAAATGAATAATTAAAAGCTGTATTTATAGGATGAAAAACAAAATAAATGTTAAAAAATTCGTTTTAAATAATCGTTTAAAAATCTACCTTTTGGATCTAATTTGTTTTTTAGAGCATCAAACTCTTTCCAATCAGGATAAAGTGAGGCTAATTGCTCTTTAGAGTAGTAGGTAACTTTAGCCCAATGCGGACGTCCCTCATATTTTGTGTAGATATTATGAATGTCTTCAAAATAGGTGTCATAATTAATATCCTTTCCAAAAGGTTTATAGGCTATTATACCAATGTAGCAACTCTTTTTTCCATGGGACATACTCAGTGCAGCTTCATTCTTTGGAGTAAATCGAACTTCAATAGGCATATGTACCAAATGTTCCTTCTGTTCTAAAACTTTACGGATTTCTTTTAATACGGCTTCAGTATGTTCTGCCGGTATGGCATATTCCATTACCTTTTGTTTTACTAAAATTGGTAAGGTAAACGCATCTAAGAAATTAGAAACTGTAGTGTTTTCCTTTGAAAGTAACATTTTGTACATCAACTTATTCAAAGTAGGAATCTTTTTGGGGGTAAAAGAAGTGATCCATAATCCAAGTTCATGTAAAAAATTACCTTTAAAGATATCGTTTAAATAAAATTTCCAATTGGAAATTTTGTCAGCTTTATCTAAAGTTTTATGTGCTTCCCAATATTGAACACGATTTGTGTGAGGAGCCCACCAAAAACGCATATAGTCATCAGTATAGGCTTTAGGAATATGTGCAATCATTTCATCGAAATCTAAATTCTTAGTAGTAATCTTCATATTGAAGTTTGCTACTAATTGAATTGTTACTGTAGAAATAATACCTAATGCACCAAGGCTAACAACAGCTAAATTGAATTCCTCTGTATTTGTTCTTTTGTCAAATATTTTAAGGGAACCGTTAGCCGTTATAATGGAGATGGTTAGTATCGATTGATCCACGGCTCCGTGTGTTATTCCAGATCCATGAGTCCCTGTAGAGATTGCTCCTGCAATGCTTTGACTTACAATAGTGCCTAAATTGTCTAAAGCACAATCATTCTGTAATGCAAACTCAGCAATTTGCTGTAATGAAGTACCTGATTTAACAGTTAGTTGCTTCGTGCTTTCATCGAAATGAATTATTCCCTGATAATTCGTCTGTAAGTCTAAAAGATAACCATTGTCTGCGGCAGCAATTAGTGAGCAAGAATGCCCAGAACCAATGGCTTTTACCACTTTATCTTCATTAGAAGCCTTCTGAATGATATCTATAATATCTTTTTCAGAATTGGGTTGAAAAATTTCTGAAGGAGTAGTCGTAAAAGATCCAGACCAATTCGTCCAACGTTTTGACATAATAGCTATACTTTTTCCCAAATAAAGGGATTATTGTTGTGTTGCGTAGTTTTGTTAACGTTTCTTTATGTTGTTATCATTTTTCATTTCGAATTACTGCTAACGACTAGCAAAACGTTATCCCATTTTTTCCGCCAACTCCATCCAACGCATTTCTTTTTCTTCGATGTCGTTAACGATAACTTCTAATTTTTTTGACATCTCTATAAGTTCATCACCTTCTAAATTTTTGTCAGCAAAAATACTTTCTATGTCCGCTTTTTTATTCTCTAATTTTTTAAGCTCCCTTTCTATCTTAGAAAATTCTTTTTGTTCGTTAAAAGATAGGGCAGAAGTACTGTTTTGTTTCCAATGACCTTTTTCTTTTTTAGGTTCTTCTACTATAGTAGCTGATACCTCTACTTTCTTGGTACTACTTTTTTCGTAAGCTCTATAATCAGAATAATTGCCAGGGAAGTCGTTAATTACTCCTTGCCCCTCGAAAACGAACAAGTGATCTACAATCTTGTCCATAAAGTAGCGATCGTGAGATACTACCAACAGACATCCAGGAAAATCTAATAAAAAGCTTTCTAGTACATTTAGGGTAACAATATCTAGATCGTTAGTAGGCTCATCTAGGATTAAGAAGTTTGGATTTTGAATTAAAACAGTACATAGGTATAGACGCTTTCGTTCACCACCACTTAATTTTTCAACAAAATCGTATTGTTTTTTACGATCGAAAAGAAAGCGCTCTAGTAATTGACCAGCAGAAATAATTCTACCTTTTTTTAAAGGAATAAACTCTCCAAACTCTTTAATGACTTCAATAACTTTTTGTCCAGGCTTTATTTGGATACCGCTTTGAGTGTAATATCCAATTTTGACAGTTTCACCAACAATTACTTTACCAGCATCGGGAAGCTGCTGCCCTGTTAAAAGATTTAAAAAAGAAGATTTACCAGTACCATTTTTACCAATGATACCAATGCGTTCTCCTTTTTTAAACACATATTCTAATTGATTAGCTATAACTAAATCACCATATTTTTTAGAAACTTTATGGAGCTCGATAATCTTGCTACCTAAGCGTTCCATATTAATTTCTAAAGTAACCTGATGTTCATCTCGGCGTTGTTTGGCTTTTTTCTTGATTTCGAAAAAGTCATCAATACGGGATTTAGATTTTGTAGTTCTTGCCTTTGGCTGACGACGCATCCATTCTAATTCTTTTTTGAATAGCTGTTTGGTCTTACCTAATTCAGTAGCTTCGGCAACTTGCCTAGCTTCTTTCTTTTCGAGATAGTAAGCATAGTTTCCTTTGTAGCTATATAACTTTCCGTGATCTAGTTCGACTATTTCGTTACATACGTTTTCTAAAAAGTAGCGGTCGTGCGTTACCATAAACAGTGTAATGTTTTCTTTAGCAAAGAATTCTTCTAGCCATTCAATCATTTCTAAATCTAAATGGTTGGTAGGCTCGTCTAGAAAAATTAATTGAGGCTTGCTTAATAATACATTGGCTAAAGCTAAACGTTTACGCTGTCCCCCAGAAAGAGATTTGACTTTTACTGTGAGATTGTCAAGTTTTAGTTTCGAAAGGATTTGTTTGTATTGTGTTTCGAAATCCCATGCCTGAAGGCGCTCCATAGTATCGAATGCTTTTTGCATACGCTCGGTATCTTCAGGGTTGTCCATAGCACTTTCGTATTCTGCTATAGCACGAAGACTTTCGTTATCTCCTGTAAAGATGGTTTCTTCTATCGTAAGATGTGTATCTAATGCAGGTTCTTGAGGTAAAAAAGCGGTTTTTAATCCATTTCGGTATACTACTTGTCCGTTGTCACTCGGTTCACTTTTAGTAATAATATTAAGTAACGAAGTCTTACCTGTTCCGTTTTTAGCAACAAAACCAATCTTTTGCCCTTCATTGATTCCAAACGAGATATTTTCAAACAACACACGTTCGCCAAAAGCTTTGGCAACGTTTTCAACAGAAATGTAATTAACCACTTAAAATAATTTTAGTTAAGTAAAAGTACGAAGTAGTAGGCGTTACAGAAAAGATATTTTGAATGCTCTTTAAAATGTAAGATAAGAGCAAGGCAATAGAATATTTTGTAATACTATCATTAGTATCCGAAAGTTTTAAGTTTTAGAAATGATAACCCATATTAAGTATTTCATTTAGAATGTCTTGTGAATTTTTGGAGCTAAAAATATTAGATCAAAACGTCCTATGTATTGATAGATAAAAATCTATTTTCTGTTCTCTTTCAGTGAAACGATCTACACTCTAAAGTTTCGGATGCCAGTGTAATGATATATACCCTTCTTTTATAGGGACTGAAGAGAACTACGTTGTACTTTTTCTAAACGTGCATATAGAATTTCTTCATTTATCTGTAATAGATTTATCAAATTAAGAGCTACCAAGATTGCTGTTCCAATAACTCCTTGTTCATTATCATTAAATTCAACCTGTAGTTCGATGTTATTCGAATGTTCGTCATTGGATATGCTTTCTGGATCTTTCCAAGTCCCGTTGCATTTTATTTCAGTTGCTGCTTTTAAAAAGGTAAATGTATCCTTTTTACCTTCGGGTAATACTAGAGTTAAAATTTCCTCCTGGTTTCGGGTTATCTTCACATTGATCGAAGTATCACCATAAAGAGCTACGTAAAGTAAGTCTTTAGATCTTTGCAGTAATTCTTCTCCTTCTTTAGACCTTTTTGAAGGTTCAATTAAGTCCAGTCCCCTATGCGGAGCGTCAATGATATAACCTAGTAATTCTAGATCTTGTCTTTTCGTCTTTTTATATTTTTCAATGAACTCAATAAGGTCTTTATCGATGTAATTAAGATTTTTAATTCTATCTAGGCGAGCCTTTAATTTTAGAAGATTGTTTTTTTGTTCGTGTAAACCATGTTTTTCACAAGTCAAATAAATTATTTGATCAATAAGCCAATCCTTGTCTTTATTTTCTAATTCCGAACGAATTTTAGCCTCTAGTTGCGGAAATAAATCGTCTTTAGCTCTTTTTATAATATTATATATATCCCTCATATTTTAGTATTGAAATAAAAATGTACTCTATTGGTATTATTGAAAATTATTGTCTCTAAAAGTAATATTTATTCTAGGCTTCTTGTATTTAGGATTCTTAAGTAAGCTATGTGTGCATCTCGCCAGACAATGTACTCCCATAATCAATAAACTTCCATTGGCTAAATCTAAATTATACAATTTATCGTCGGTATTTGATTTAAAACTAAATTCATGAACTTCCCCTAAACTAATAGACGGTAATATGGTGTTTTCTCCGGATGTTTCTTGATCAAAATGATATGGGGCAAAATGATTTCCGTTAGGGTAGTATAGACCCATAGCAAGATCAAATTTTGTGTTTAATAGTTGTTTTATTTTATTTTTCAATAGAGCTATTTTACCTTCGAAAAGGTATTTCTTCAGGGTATCTTTTTTGTTTTAGTAGTTGTTCCGTAGAAAATAGAATTTTGAAACTATCCGTTTTATTAATTTACCATCAGCTTCTATAACTATTCTAACTTTATCTATTTGATATTGATAGATCGTATAGTTCTTGAGCTTCTGCTGTCCTTAGGGAATCAGTTATATATTCTACAGTACATTCTAAAAGTAACTTCATTTATTCGAGAGCATTAATACTTTTGAAATTAATAAATAATCAGAAATCAGCGATTTGTTTTTTAGTCTGATTTAATACTAATATTATTAGTATCTCTGATGATTCAATTTTTATTGCCCGGAGAATTTTAAAAATAGGAATTACCTATTAAATAGTTGTTGATTCAGTAGTTGTTTCAATTTTATACTTCTAAGGGAAGAGACCTTTCGGCAAAAGAGTTTATTGCTATTTATTAGTGTTTCGAAGTCAGTCTCGTCTAAGAATGCAGGAACGCCTCCTCGATTGGATTCCCAATCAACATATCGTAAATTTTCGTTGATAATATTTTTTGAATGTACTGAATTCATTATGATGGTTTGAAAATAAAACTCTTCTGGGCAAAAGGAATATTTAAACTTTTTAAGAAACCATGGGTTATTTTTGTTATATGCTAGGACGTAAGCCAGGGTCTCTCCGGATAAAGACCAGTATGTAGATCCTCCATATAAAGGTTTTTGAAAGTCTAAAGCTCTATCAATTTTTAATAATTTTTGAATGAAAATAGAATACCTAAGCAATATTCCTCCTATTCGAGTTTTAGCGTTTAAATAATTATGAAGATTAAAATATTTAACTCTATCCAGACCACCTTCATGCCAATTGGTAGTAGGTATAGTAAAGTATTCTAAATAGCTAGGAGTATCTTTGTCTAAATTATCGAAGAGCGTCTTAAAATGTTGGATAGATTTTATAGGGTAATCTTGACCCGTTATTAAGTGAAAATATTCGTTTTCAGAATCTTTTAATGCTATTTTGCATAAATGTAAATAAGCTTTTAGGTGATTTATACTACCCCAATTCACTTTAAATTCTTGACAAAAGTACTTCACATTTGATAGTCGTTGTAATTTGATTTTTTCGGTATGCTTTAATTTCGACTTTTTATCGAAGTGAATATATACATTGAAATGATCATCGAATTTGCTAATTAATTCGATCAGCTGATTCATTTCTTTATAAGCTGTTATTAGTAGCGCTTGTTTCATAATTTTTAGAGGGAAAACCGTCAAGTTTACACCTACTAATTTTAAATTCTACACATCTTTTTTCTGTCTCCCATATGCTAACCATTCTAAATAAAGAACAATAGCAATACCGAATACAATCCATGCTATAGCTATAAAAGTAGAAGTAGATAATTCAGGAAGGTAAGAGTCGTAGTGATCTAAAATAGGATTACCGTTGGTTTGCTGAGCCTCTTTTCGGGGCGGACTAAGGCGGATGTTCTGGATCGCCGGAAGACGTCGCGCGAAGGCGCTTATTCCGAGGCCTTTTTCAAAAACCCCGAAAGCGCCGCTATTGTTCAGGATGGCATCGTTATTCATGCCAATGAAGCCTACATCGCGCTCGCCCGTAAAATCGGCGCTATGACCGTCAGCGAAGCGCCGCCTTCAGTGGACCGCTTGTTTAGCGCCAGCGGCAAAGAAACGGCTTCGGCCATTTTTCGCTTGCACCATATGAGT
>CALFUO010000052.1 GCA_937929895.1 uncultured Aquimarina sp. | reverse complement strand
CGTATCCGCTTAGCATACGTGTTGGGTCTGATTCCCATTCTTCTAAATATTTCGAAAGTAATTCGGTTGCTTGAGATTTAAAGTCCATCGTTTCTCTTAAAAATACAAAATTCTAACAAAGGGAAATTTGTCGTACACCCTCAATGTGTAGGGTTACATAATATGGTTACAAAAAATTATTATTCACTTTCTGAAGCAGCGGAAGTATTAGGTAAAAGTAAAGAAACTTTACGAAGATGGGATAGAGAAGGTAAGTTAAATGCTATTATAGAACCTGTGAGTAATTATAGAGTTTATAGAAAAGATGATATAAGTTCTTTAATTAAACCTCTATTAACCGAAATAGATAATAATATAGATAACACGGAAATACTTCTAAAAGATTATAAAGTATTAGAATTATTTGCTGGTGCTGGTGCTGGTGCTGGTGCTGGTGGACTAGCTATTGGTTTAGAAAAATCTGGAATAAAATGTGCGGCATTAAACGAAATAGATAAGTGGGCCTGTAATACTTTAAGAGAAAATAGACCCAATTGGAATGTTTTAGAAGGAGATATTAAAAACTTTAATTTCAAAGAATATCAAAATACAGTAGATATTGTTACGGGTGGTTTTCCTTGTCAAGCTTTTAGTTATGCAGGAAAAAAATTAGGCTTAGAAGATGCTAGAGGAACTTTATTTTATGAATTTGCCTGAGTTGTCAAAGAAGTTAATCCTTTAATTTGTGTTGGTGAAAATGTAAAAGGTTTACTTTCACATGATAAAGGAAAAACTTTACAAGGAATGATTTCTATTCTAGATGAAATAGGATATAATATTGTCCCTGTTAAAGTACTTAAATCTATAAATTATAAAGTTCCTCAAAAAAGAGAACGTTTAATTTTAGTCGGAGTAAGAAAAGATATAACTATTAGATACGAATATCCCACTCCTTACAATACTATTTATAATTTATCCGATGCACTGAAAAAAGGTGAACTATATAATTCTGATGTTCCCAAATCGGAAGGCTCTAAATATCCTGAACATAAAAAACAAATTTTAGATTTAGTCCCTCCGAAAGGATATTGACGAGATTTACCTCTTGATATTCAGAAAGAATATATGGGCAAAAGTTTTTATTTAGGAGGTGGTAAAACAGGAATGGCAAGAAGAATCGGTTGGG
This sequence comes from uncultured Aquimarina sp., assembly GCA_937929895.1. Taxonomy (GTDB): domain Bacteria; phylum Bacteroidota; class Bacteroidia; order Flavobacteriales; family Flavobacteriaceae; genus Aquimarina. Next base: position 8,231 of record CALFUO010000052.1, on the reverse strand, counting down.
ATGAACCAAGCCTTACTTTGATTTGTAGCCCAGCTCAAAAACAAACTGAAAGATGTCACCCCGACGAAACACGACCTTTTACTGTTAGAGAATATGCTAGAATTCAAACATTTCCCGATGACTGGAAATTCGCAGGTTCTGTATCTCAACAATACAAACAAATAGGAAATGCTGTCCCAATTAGGATACTCTATTATAAAATTTTTAAATAAAGTTTATCTGATAAGGGAATAGGTGGACGTTTGTTATCGTATCATTAATTTACCTAAGTAGCTGTTTGTTGAGGTTTCTATACTGTAAGGGTACATGCCAGATGGTAAACCGTTCGAGTAAAATGTAGCTTCGCTTCCTGATACTTTTAAGATTTCAGATTGTACTAAAACACCTCGTAAGTCATATATATTTAGCTGTACTTCTGTTGCTGTACCAGGAATAGCAAATACTGTTTTTTCTACAAAAGGATTAGGGTAGTTGGTAACTTTAATCGGTTCGTTAGTTGCTTCATCTATTAGTGTATCGATAGATTCAACTACTTCTATTTCTACCTCTTCTGTTATGATTTCTTCTTCTTGTGGAATCTCAATTTCTTTATCTCCTACAAATTTTACATTTTGAATTTCGATGTCAAACTCTTTAAAATTAGCATAGTCTCCTTGTAGAGAGAATACTAAGCTTCTCACTTTTTCGAATTCTGAACTATTGCCTTTGGCATCTTTGAAATCATTAAAGTCTATAGTAATCTTTTGTAAGCTATCAGCTACAACTTTATGTCGTAATCTATTTGACCAATCATTTAAATTCTCTTGAACTAAAATCACTTCTACAGGAATATTCGATTTCATATCAAATTCCACAGCTTTATAATCTTTAGAGGCAAGTGTTAAATCTCCAGCTAAAATATTACGGAATACATTGATGGTTCCTTTAACATCACCTTGTAATTTGATGTCTCTTTCAACATCGTAAGTATTTTGTGTTGTTTCTATTGTATGATTGTTAATTTCAAAGTTAGAAACTGTTACATTTTCTTTTTCGTAATCGATTCCCCAAGGTCCATCTGCTAAATACAAAGCGTCTTCAGTTTTAGAATTATCGGTTGTGATAGCTAACCCAATGTCAAATAATCCTCCGACAGGAATGGTTACTTGTTCTTGATTATTTCCTGATAGAGAAAGAATTCTTTCGAAAGTCGTTTCGTCTGATAATTCAGTTTTTCTAATGTTGCTTTTAAAGTTGAGAGATTTAGTTCCTGTACGGTTTACGATATCTAATACTAAGTTTCCTCCTTTGTAATATCCGCTTTTTACAAATACATCAGGAATGTTTTCGATTTCAGTCAATCTTGTAAGTGATCGATCAGCGATGAAACCATCTAAAATATTATTAGCAATATTAGTTACTTGGCTAACTGAGCCTCCCCAGATTTGGAAGTTTTTAAATGTTCCCTCAGGATATTGACCGATATTCCAGTGGCTGTGGATTTCATTTTGAAATTCACCTTCTTTTATGGAAAAAGTAACGGCATGTTCGATCTCTCCGTTGGCTCTTTGGATTTTGGTTTTAATCACTTTAAATCCTCTTACATCCATAGTGCGGACATCTAATAAACTAGATCCGTTTAAGCGATCACAAATCGTTTTAGAGTGATCATATATGCCTTCCTTTGTTTTAGATGCAAAAGCAGCAGCAACACGAGCACTTCCGTCATAGTAATCAATAGCGAATACCTGTTCTGCATTCGTGATCGGTACAAGGTCTTTTGGGCTAGAAATACGTGCTACTTCTGTTCCTTTAATTCCAGAGTTAGGAAAATAGGATTCTAAATCAAATTTAGACTGTACTCCAACAACTCTAGTGTATCTAGAGGCATCAAATATTTGTTGTTGCTCTCTTCTGTTTCTAAACGTTTGGTACTTCGTTCTATCAAAGTTTCTTTTTGCAATTAAACTTGCTAAGTCTCCATTACTTTCTAATCCTCCATCATTACCCGAAGTAACATCAGTAGCAGATTCAATAGAAACTATATTTTCGCGATCTATAGATACCCCAGGGTTAGCAGTGATGTAAAAAATAGCATCATTAAAATCATTATCACAGCTGTTGTAATCTCTTCTAATATCTTCAAAACCTAGAATGATACGATTTGTTTCAGGATCGTCGATTAAGGTATTATGAGGACGTAAAGACTCATTGCTTTCAGGGTTGAAATCAGGATTAGAGAATAACATCCATTTACCGGTATCAACACAATTATTAGACCAAGCATCTGCTAGCAATACCCATCCGATACCTGTATTGGCAGGGAAAGTTCCAAGGCTTACTTTGTTGCCAGCAACTAAAGTTCCGCCACTTCCTTGTTCAGAAACATTAGGAAAAATAATCGTAATATCTTCTGGTTGTGGAGCTTTTTGTAAAGGATTGTTGATGTCATAAGTATAGAATCCTAAAGTGTTCTTGTATCCAGCACCTTCTGCTACGAAAGTGATAAATACTTCTCCTTCTTCTCTTAATTTAATGTCTGAATCGTAACCAGAAGAAATATAATGTGGGTTGTAATCTGCAACAGGATAAGATTCAGGTAAAGCACCATTCACTCTATTTAAGAATTCTTCGGTGATAGGGTCATTTTCAACAAAGTTTGTTGGTGCTCCGTTAGCATCAAATTCAGAAAGATAACTATAGCGATCACAAATCGGAGTTACAGGGTAACTGTTAGGATTTTGATTTCTGTTGGTTGGGTCAAAATTACCTTTATTAATATCGTAGGAGTCATCTAAACCGTCTCCATCTTCGTCATTTCCAGAAGCCGTAGTTTCAGGAGTTCCATCACCATCTATATCATAAGCTTCGATAGCATCCAAGATTCCATCTCCGTCAGCATCTATATCTTGAAAATCCGGGCCATCGGTATCGTCCGTATTTACATTACCTTGTGGTTGACCTCCAAAATCAGGATCGAATGCATCATCTAAACCATCTTGATCCTCGTCAATTCCGCTTGGTCCTGTGAAATTTGCACTGTCTTGGCCTTCAACTAAATCAATAACTCCATCACCATCAGCATCGATGTCATATACATCATATTTTCCGTCTCCGTCTGTATCGATTAGTGTTACTGGTTCATTTGAAGGAGTGTCGATAATTCCATCTTGATTTGCGTCTTGATCTCCAAGACCTGCTTCTACAGTATCTAATATACCGTCGCCATCAGAATCGATATCGAAGAAGTTAGGAATACCATCTTTATCAGCATCAAAGGCATCTTGAACAACATTGTCACCATTTCCGCTGATATCGTTATCTAAATAGTTGAATAACCCATCATTATCGTTGTCTCCATATGGGTCTAATCCACCACATTCTATACTGTTAAAAATACCATCACCGTCTGTGTCATTATCTTGTGAATCTAAAGTACCATCACTATCCTTGTCTAAAGGAGATCCGCCATAAGCACATTTAAAACCATCATTCGAATTGGTAATTTCTGTAAGATTTAAAAGCGTTGCTGTAGGGTTTAAAGAATCGTAGTTTTCGATAGAGTATATTCCACCTTTATTATCGGAAAGATATAAGCGATTATCGCTATCGGCATATGCTGCACCAAAAGTACTACTAGGAAGTCCTGATACTGTTGCACTCGAAAATTTAGGAGTTCCAGAAGAAATATCCCAACGAAATAATTTTCCTTTGCTACCACCATAAAATGTGTTACCTACCAAAGCTATATCTGCACATGTGCCCGGAGCTTTTATGTCTGTGTAAATAATCTCGAACGTCGGAGGGGTAACCCCATCCAGGCTGGCTAGATTAGTTATTTTATGAAAGATATTTTTTTGTCCATTCTGAAAAACCCAAAGATTTCCTTCTAAATCAACATCAGCAGAATACCCGCCGCCGAAGTTTGTTCCGTTATTTTTTTGAGGTGTTCCTAAATTGAAAATCCCATCCTGACCTATTCTCAAAATATTAAGTGTACTACTTTCTACAGCATACATGTAGTTGTCTACTACATTGTATCCGCCAGCATTGTAAGTTCTGTTATGTTGGTGTAGAGGAGTAGAATATCCACCAGTAATAGGATCGTAGGATTTTAATACTCCTGAAATTACTTGATAGAACTTTCCGTCATTACAGTCGAAAGGTATTTGTGCATATGCTTGTGAAGTGCTTAAAAGGAATAAAACACTAATAAAACTGAATATTGGTAGGAATCTTTTCATGACAAATAAATTTTATGTTGGATACAAGCACAAATTTAAATCTGAAGGATACCTTTTAGTAGTGTTATTCGGTGAATGGTCGTTTAGTGTAGGCGGGTAGTTGTTTGTTATATAGTTAGTTATGTGTTTTCGGAGTCTGTAAGGTACTAATGAAAAAAAGCGAAAGCTTTTGGGCTTCCGCTTTGAAGTAATTTAAGGTTGTATTTTTGTTAAACTTCTTTGGAATATGTAATTATCCCTGTGGTATTGATGTCTAAATTTTCAAAATGAAGTTCTATGGTGTTTTTATCAATCCATTTTAAGGATGTTTTAGAAGAAATACGAGCTTCATTTTCACTGATATAGTTTAGTGAACGTTTGCTTTCTTTTATAAGTTTACAATCGGCGTTAGAGTCTATAGTGATTTTGTCTGTGTTATTTCCGCTTCCAAAAGAACTAGAAAATTGTAAGTTTTGAATGCTTTAAGAGCCACCAATAGATACACCATATTGCAACAAATCACTTTTTGTAAATGTTGTGTTGTTTTGGGTTAAAGTGATAATTCCATCTTCATTAATATTCAAAGTGTTTTGCATTCCGCAGTTACTGATATTAAGAGTGTTTTCGTTAATCACAGAACTTTTAAAATTCCAATCACCATTTAATTTTAGGATTAAAGCTTTAAAAGCTTCTGCATTTAGATCGACTTCGGTTTCAGTAGTTTCTTCTTTGTACGAATCTTCAATAGGCCTTTCCGAGGCGTTATTAACAATATCTTTTTCATTGATAAATATATCTGTGCGAATTATTTCTTCTTCGGTAGCAGTGATAATTAGTTTTCCATCTTTTAAAATAGCCGCTAAGTTATCTCCGATACTGTCAAGAGATATAGATCCGTCACTGTTTAGCGAGTATGTACCACTAAACTCCTGTGTTATTGAGCATGTAGAAGTACCTCTTTTTCTGTAGTTCAATACGTATTCTGAACTAGTAAATTCTGCGATCGAGGTTTTTAAACAATCAAAATTAGATTCGTCTACTGCTTCGCCGTCAATTTCACTGGATTGTATGATCCAATTTCTAATAAGTTCATTGAAAACTTCTGGATTATTGGTCTGGTTGTTATTGTTAGAGGAGGTGTCGTTATCGTCACTACCACACGAAAACAAGAACATAGTTGTGAAAGCTAGAAGTAGAGCAGGGATATTTTTCATTTCATTTTGTTTAAGGGTAAAACGCCCTCGCCAAAAACACTCTACTACTAAAAACAAAAAAAGGTCAGATTAATTTCAATCTGACCTTTTAAATATTTGATATACAATTATCTCTCTATAATTTAGAAATCTTCATTGTATTTACATTTCCTTTTTCTTCACTTGGAGAAGAGATAAGGTTGATCGCTAAATCACCTTTTTCAACATATCCATTCTCTAAAGCTTTTTTGTTTACCTCGTCAAACATTTGGTCTACGCTAGCGTCCGCTTGGTCATAGTAAAATGCTTTAACACCCCACAATAAGTTCAACTGAGATAAGATGCGCTTATCACTACAGTAAACTAAAATATGTGATTGAGGACGACATGCTGAAATTTGATAAGCAGTATATCCTGAGTTTGTAATGGTAGCAATAGCATCTGCTTTAACGTCATTTGCTGCGTTAGATGCGTGATAACAAACTGAATCTGTAATAAAACGATCAGAATCAGGGTTTGGTATTGCTCCAGGAACAGAGATTAATGGAGAGTTCTCAACACTACGGATAATTCTTCTCATTGTTTGGATAACCTCTACAGGATAGTCACCAACAGAAGTTTCTCCTGAAAGCATTACCGCATCAGCTCCATCCATTACAGAGTTAGCAACATCATTAACTTCCGCACGTGTTGGCGTCAAGCTGTCGATCATAGTTTCCATCATCTGTGTTGCGATGATAACTGGCTTACTAGCTGCTTTTGCTTTACGTACCAACATTTTTTGTACTAATGGTACTTCTTCAGCAGGGATTTCTACACCAAGATCTCCACGAGCTACCATTAAACCATTAGAAGCTTCGATGATTTCATCGATATTTTCTACACCTTCTGGCTTTTCGATCTTAGAGATAATTGGAATATCGAAGTCGCTATGTTCTTTTATTAAATCACGTAGATCTTGTACATCCTTTGCATGACGAACAAAAGAAAGTGCCATCCAATCTACACCAACTTCACAAGCTAAAATAGCATCTTTAATATCCTTCTCAGTTAAAGCAGGAAGAGAGATATTGGTATTAGGTAAGTTAACCCCTTTCTTAGATTTGAAAGGTCCACCTTGAGTTACTTTAGCAACTACTTCGTCTTTTCCGTTAGTAGAAACTACTTCGAAATGTACTTTACCGTCATCAACTAAAATACGCTCACCAACTTTCACATCTTGTGGGAACTGCGTGTAGTTCATGTAAGCTTGCTTCGCATTACCAACGAAAGGCTCTCCAGTTTTAAAAGTTACTTCGTCTCCTGTGTTTACAACAGTTCCTTCTTCCATAACTCCAACACGCAACTTAGGACCTTGTAAGTCACCTAAAATTGCGGCATGGAAACCATTCTTTTCATTTGCTTCTCGAATGTATTTTACACGATTGCGTACATCTTCTTCTGTAGCGTGAGAAAAGTTAATTCTAAATACGTTTACACCAGCTACTAGAAGTTCGTTAATCTTTTCAGGAGCATCAGTTGCTGGACCTAATGTAGCAACGATTTTGGTTTTTTTACGTCCGCTTTTAATTGACATGGATTTCAAAAAATTAAATTATTCTTGTTTTTCAAACCCTCGTAATCAATCTGTCGTACAGTGACTATTTGGGGTATTTTTTTTATTAAAGGAATCCAATGATCAAACTCATCGGAATCTAATAAATCACTTTCGATCTTAAAGAAAAAATCAACTTTAGATTCTTCTGGAATCAAGTATTTTTTTTCTACAGATGTAGTCTGTAAGTCAGCAAAAAGATCTAAAGAAGTTTCGTTAGACGGCTTTTCGATACTTACTTTATTTTCAATTAGAGTGAATTGTACATCTTCTTTTTCGTTATAAAACAAAAAAAAAGGAAAGTGTATTTCCTCTCCATATTTGTCACAAAATTCAATGTCTTTATCAGTTCTTGTTAGATGTAAATCTAGTGAACGATTTAAATGAAAAGCTAGTTTGTACCCTTCCATATTACTATGGATTCCTACTAAATAAGTAGGTGTCATTTCAAAATCGTCAAGAACTAATTTAGACAAAGCCATTGCTTTAAAATCGGGCGAAAGATACAAATAAAATGACCAGTAAAGCCTTTCTTAAAGAAAAGCTAAAGTGGAAATAACGATTTCGAAATTTTAGTCCTCCATTTTTTGTTGAAATGCAAAAAACGCTCTTTTTGATGCCTTTTCTTCCGCTTTTTTCTTCGAGGTAGCTCTTGCTTTAGCAACTACGCGATCTTTTACCCAAAGTTTTACAGCAAAGTGACGGTATTCTTCGACTCCAGTGTCTTCGTAAACCTCGTATTTAAAGGGGTATTTCTTTTTCTGAAACCATTCGATTAGTAAACTTTTGTAACTAATCACTTGGCTCTCTAGACTTTCGATATCTACATAAGGGTGAATTACGGTATCGAAAAGGAATTTTTTGCAATATTCGTAACCTCGATCGAGATAAATAGCACCTATTAAAGCTTCGAATAAATTTCCGTGTATGTTAACCCCGAACTGATCTTGTGGGATTTTTGTCTTAAGCTCAGAGACTAGGTTAAGGTCTTTTCCGAGTTCGTTTAAGTGCTTTCGACTTACGACCTTCGAGCGCATCTTAGTAAGATATCCTTCGTTACCTGATGGGACTTCGTCAAAAAGATAAGCAGCGATTACTGCACCAAGCATCGAATCGCCTAAGAATTCTAAGCGTTCGTAGTGCAAAGGATTTCCTTGTTCGTCTTTCTTGCCCATAGATCGATGGGTAAAAGCAGTTTCGTAGAAGGAAATGTTTTTAGGTTTAAAGCCTAGAATATCATTT
>CALFUO010000051.1 GCA_937929895.1 uncultured Aquimarina sp. | reverse complement strand
AAGGTTGTTTCTTTTTTTCACTGTATTCTATGAATGCATCAGCTGATTGGCCAATTAATCGATCTCCATAAGCACAAAATGCATAATAGTCTTGTACCATGGTTTGTTTTTCCTTATTTGTAAAATGATCTGTATAACTATTAGTTACTTGTTTTCTCATTTGTTTTGCCATTGTCTTAAATTCGTTTTCATCGAATTCAGGAATGTTATACTGATGTTTCTTAAACCTTTCTCTATAATCTGCAGGAGGCAATACCGGAGTATGGGGGAAATCAAAACCTATATGACAGAATAGCGGCTTAGAACTATCAACTCCATTGAAAGTTCGACTTCCTGCCTTAAACTCTTTTCCTTCGTTCTTTAAATAGTCTTCGAAGAGTGAAGCATAATAACCGTCTCTAGTTTTACCTGCTGGTTGTGGACTTACACCTCCTAGTATCGCTGTAGAAAAAACAGTTCTTGGCTTTTTGTCATTGTACAAAGGAAGTATATCATACTTTTTATTGATTTTTTTAGCACTGCCTTTATATTTAGGAAATTCTTCTTCTAATTGCTTAGATAGGTAAGAAAACTCACCTTCAGGGTCAACGAAGAACACCATTGATTTTAAAGGTTTCTTTAGTTTCTTTCCTTCGAAATTATGAAACCAATCTTTACCCCAATCTGTAAGTCCATCCCTGCGTAGTTGTTTGAAACTGATATCTTGCTGATACATTTCATGAGATGCAGATTTTCCGTTATCAGTAATCGTTTTTAATCGAACTCCTAATTTTCCTATATGTAAAGTTTGATAACCTAGACTTTCCATTTGTTCTGGCAAAGACGGTTTACTATGTGCTGCTTTATTATGGTGATATTCGAATTCGTATACTCCTGATCTAAAAGGATATCTCCCTAAGTGCATCGAGGCTCTAGAGGGAGCACATCCTGGAGCTTGGCAAAAGGTATTTATAAATGTTGTTCCTTGTGCAGCAAGTCTATCTACATTAGGAGACTCTACATACCCTAATTCACTTTCATCTCGTCCATGTAACATTTGGTTGAATGCTTTTACAGAATCATAACGTTGATCGTCTGTTAGCAACCACAATACGTTAGGTTGTTCTTGGGCTAAAATGCACTTACTCGATATAAGCAATATTAATAATGCTTGTGTTTTAATTTTTTGAAAATTTATCATATTCATTAAAAATAAGATTTATAATTTTAATTTATAATCATGTGCTCCTGGAGCAAAATTACTTCGGTATACTTTGGTTCCGATAGCTTTAGTTGTCTTACCAAAATTATCTTTACCCCAATTTATTTCAGCACGCCCATCACCAATAACAATTTGTAATAGTTTGTCTTTTAGTTTTTCTGCTAGTTTTCGATATTTAGGATTCTTGGCAAGATTATTCAATTCACCTGGATCTTTTTTAGTATCGTACAAAGAAGGATCTAAATCTTCGTAGCTAGCATTTAATGCCCATTTCATATTTACACCCCTTTTAGAATTAGGTCTAGTTTTTACAGAGAAAGCGTAGTCTTTCGTACGGATATAAGCTCTAGGTCCAATACTATGGTGGCTTTCTCCGATGACATAATCTCTAGCGGGAATAGTACCTGCAGCTACTTCTTGTAAATCGAAACCATCTAAATGATTTAAAGATTTGCTTTTAAGGTCTGCCCCAGCTTCTTGTAAAATAGTTGGTGCTATATCTACAAATTCTGTAAAGTCTTTTACAACTTTACCTGCGGGGAATTTCTTTTTATCAGAAGAAACGATAATGATTGGATTGTGGCTATCTACTTCCCAAGGTGTATTTTTACCTATCGAACCATGATCATTTAACTTCCATCCGTGGTCTCCGCATACATAAACAATAGTCCATGGTTGCTTTTTAGCTTCACTATATTTTATAAATGCGTCTGTAGCTTGTCCTATTAAATTATCGCCATACGCACAAAAAGCATAATAATCTCTAATCATTTTATGTTTTTCATCTTCTTTAAAATCATTAGAATAACTTTTGTTTACTCGCTTTTTAAAGGCTTTTGCCATCTTTTTATATTCAGCATCAGTTAACTTTGGAATATTGTAATCTTTCTTATGAAAACGATCTCTAAAGCTTTTAGGAGGAAGTACAGGCGTATGAGGGAAATCATACCCAATGTGACAAAACAATGGTTTTGATGTGTTAACCCCCTGATGTGTCTTACTTCCTACTTTAAAAGATTCATTTTCATTTTTTAAGAAATCGATAAATGCCGAAGTATAAATACCATCTCTAGTTTTACCTGCTGGCTGTGGGCTTACTCCTGCCAAAATACCTCTGTTAAACGGAGTCAAAGGTTTGTTTTTCTTGGTATTGTAACTTGTTAGTAGATTGTATTTTTTATAGGCTTCTTTCGCCATTCCCTTAAATTGAGGATTTTCGTTTTCTAGCTTATCTGATTTATAGTAAATCTTTCCGTTTTGATCCTTTAAATACACTACATTACGAAGTGGCTTAACAAGCTTAACCCCATCTATTTCTTTAACTAAAGACTTTTTTCCCCATTCAGGTAAATAGTCATTAGCTATGTCTTTTGAGTATATGTCCTTTTCATATATAGGATGAGTAATTGCTTTACCATTTTTAATGGTTTTTATACGAACCCCTAGTTTACCTACATGAACTGTTTGATACCCTAGTTTTGTCATTTCTTCGGGTAGTAATGGATAAGAGTTATCAGTATTATTGTTAAAGTATTCAAATTGATAAATACCCGAACGAAATGGATATCTTCCTGTATGCATAGATGCCCTAGACGGAGCACAACCCTGTGCCTGGCAATAGGTATTTATAAATGTTGTCCCTTGTTGGACTAGTCTATTTACATTAGGGGACTCTACATAACCAAGTTTGCTCTCAGGTTTACCATTAATAATTTCGTTAAAAGCTTCTATGGAATCCCAGCGCTGATCATCCGTTAGTACCCAAAGTATATTCGGTTGTTGGGCGATAAGTAATTTACTTACAAATAAGAAAATAAATAAAGCCGATTGTTTTTTTAAAGTACACTTCATTATAAAAGTATTTGAATTTAGAAAAAATCGTTTTAGCATTGAACTATACAAATATTGATTTTTACAAATTAAAACTAAAATTGTTGTACAAAAAAGGGATACGCTAAAACGTTATAGGGCTTAGCTTGTTTATTGTAGAAATCAGTAATAGTCTAGTGGTTGTCGATTGCTAATTTTTAATTTTAATATATATAAATTACATACATGCGCTTATTCCACCTTCGTTAATAGACTTTAAAATGGAAGATGAGAATTATTAAATCAATTTTATTTGAGTACATAAAACTACTGTCTTTGACAAAGGTTTTTTACTTCTATTACCTAGTCTTATCTCATTGAATTTTTTCAGTTCCTGATTATATATTCCTAAGGAATTTTGTAGATGATCTTTGACATCTGCAATAGATAATGTGAAAAAAAATGTGATCGAAAATACCTTTTTTCAGTTATAATGTATTTATAATCAAAAAAATAACCAAGTAATTGAATTGTGTAATCACAGTTACAAGATAAAAAAGCAGAATGATTTCGAATAAATTTTCATGTTTTTAGTTGCTAAACTCCTCTATTTCATTTAAAATTGTATAACCCCCTACTTATTAACAGTTTTAATTTTTAAAATGCTTACAAAAGTTTTCGGAAGTGCAGTTTTTGGGGTTGATGCAACAACGATTATCGTAGAAGTTAATATTGATAAAGGTATAGGATATCATTTAGTAGGGTTGCCAGATAATGCTATTAGAGAAAGTTCCTATCGTATTGCTGCTGCGTTAAAAAATGTAGGATACAAGCTTCCAGGTAAAAAAATCACTATTAATATGGCTCCTGCAGATCTTCGTAAAGAAGGAGCTGCGTACGATTTAACTTTAGCGCTTGGAATATTAGCTTCTAGTTCTCAAATTAAAGCTACTGCTATTGGAGATTATATTATAATGGGAGAATTGTCTTTGGATGGAGGCTTACAACCTATTAAAGGAGTATTACCTATCGCGATTCAGGCACGTAAAGAAGGTTTTAAAGGTTTTATTCTACCTAAACAAAATGCAAAAGAAGCTGCTATTGTAGATCAATTACAAGTTTATGGAATAGAAAATATTAGCGAAGTAATCGATTTTTTTGATAAGGATATTCCGTTAGAAAAGACCGTTGTAGATACAAGAGTAGAATTCGAAAAATCGTACCGAAATAATGATTTAGATTTTGCCGATGTAAAAGGACAAGAAAATATAAAACGTTGCATGGAAATTGCCGCAGCTGGTGGGCATAATATTATCCTAGTAGGCCCACCAGGATCAGGAAAAACAATGTTAGCCAAGCGACTGTCGAGTATTTTGCCACCACTTTCATTACATGAAGCCTTAGAAACAACAAAGATTCATAGTGTATCAGGAAGGTTAAAAGAAGATTGTGGTTTACTTACCGAAAGACCTTTTCGATCTGTACACCATTCTGCTTCTGAAC